>JBAYNV010000051.1:0-12638 GCA_041678685.1 Clostridia bacterium | reverse complement strand
CTTCCCGATCTTTTCACATAACAGGTCGTCTCACCGTCGAGCCATATAACTCCGAATTCATCGATCCAGAATCTCTTATCACCGACAAAAACACAAAAAGCAGTGAACAGATCGAGCTTCTTTAAGGTCTTTCTGACCTTCAGAGTATTATAGAACGATGCAAGCTCGTCAATAATGGCTGCGTCTTCTGTAAAAAGAGCGTAACTGGAAACTCCGTAGTATACGGCCGCCTGTTTCGCATCTGTTATTTCTTCTGTACCCTTACCGCATCCGGATAACGAGAGAGCTGTTACGATCACAAGTATAAAGCATAATACTTTTTTCATTTTTCCTCCTTTATACGGCTGCATTTGTCAGCAGTATCGCTGCGATGATCACAATAAGAAGCGCAAAGCATATGCCTGAAAATACGGTGATCTTTTTATACGACAGGATATTTTCTATCCTGACTTTCACCTTCGCTCCTTTAAATGATGATACAAAAACAGTTCTCCCTTTTGCGCAGTTCAACAGCACTGAAGCATATTCCTTCTGTTTTTCAGGCCCGCTTTTACTCAATACTCTGTGATCGCATGACAGTTCCATATCGGTGAGGAAATATTTCAGAAAGATCCATACAAGCGGATCGAACCAATGGATGCATGCTGTGACTATCGCAATTAAGCGCCATATATTGTCGCCTCTTCGTATATGGGTGTTTTCGTGAAGAAGTATGTATTCGAGATCATCCTGTGCTATATCAGCAGGTAATACGATCCTTGGCTTAAAAATGCCGTAGACAGCAGGTGATGAGACTTTATCCGACAAATATATGTTGTCTCTATAGTGCCTTGCCGACCTTATTTCTGATTTAGTAATGAAATATATGACGATTGAAGTTATGAGTATGGCTGTGCCTATGATCATCCACACCACGGAAGCGACACTAAAAACCGCCTCCAGCTGACTTGATTTGTATGCTATCGGGAAGTAGTCGTCTGCAGCCATGATATAGTTAGTGGTCGTAAGCTCAATAAGCGATCCTGCATTTCCATATATCGGAACCGTTCTGGTCGTAAGTTTGGATATGAGATTCACAAGGCTGTATTCACTTGCAAGGCCAAACGGTACCCAGAGCCTTATAAAGGGCACCACCCATAACAGATACGGAACAAAAGGAGGAAGCTTTCTGATCTTTCGTAAAAGAAGAACGATCACTCCCATGACCGAGGCCGTGATGCTCATATTCAATACCCAGTAGAATATTTCTCCAAGCATCGGTATCACCTTTTTTCTATCATCTTTCTAAGCTCATCGATCTCATCTTCTGACAGCGTTTCATCATCGATCAATGCTGAGAATAAAGCTTTTTTAGAACCGTTATATATTTTGTGTATCAGTGCTTCGGTCTCCGCTCTTTGCACATCCTCCCTTTTTAAAAGGGATGTGCACATGAATCCAGGCTCATCACGTCTTATAACGCCTTTTTCTATCAGTTTTTTAACTACAGTATATGTTGTATTCTTATTCCACCCGATCGTACTGTTTGCTATAAGGCTCAGTTGCTTGGCTGATACCGGCTCACATGACCATATGATCTCCATGATCTTCAACTCACTGTCAAAAAGCTTGCTATCCATATATCGTCCTCCAGACTATTATTGTCGTCTATATACTATCGCAGTAGTCTGTGTTTGTCAATTATATTATGCGAAATATCCTATAAGCATTAAATCCCGCTAATCTTAAAACAATCTTAAAGCTTTTACCTATTTAATATTAAGGCTTATTTACGTACAATGTATGAGGAGGTAGAGACGAGTGTATAACATTTTGATATGCGACGATGAAAAGGATATAGTAGCGGCCCTGAAAATATATCTTTGCGCGGAAGGATATAACGTCTTTCTGGCATACAACGGAAGAGAAGCATTACAGGTGGTAGCAAAAAATGAGATCCATCTTGTCCTTTTAGACATAATGATGCCTGAAATGGATGGCATCACCGCCATGGCAAAACTCAGGGAGGACCATAACCTTCCTATAATACTTCTTACCGCAAAAGGAGAGGACACTGACAAGATCCTCGGACTCAATGTGGGTGCCGATGACTATATCACAAAGCCTTTTAATCCCGTCGAGGTATTAGCCAGGGTGCGTTCCCAGATCAGAAGATACACGCAGCTTGGATGCAATATAAAAGCAGAACAGCAGTCTTTCTATACCGTCGGGGGCATAGAGATGAATGATAAAGCCCGCGAGGTCACGATCGACGGCGAACCGGTCAGTCTTACGCCGACCGAATACGATATCTTAAAGCTTATGATGCAGCACAAAGGCGAAGTCCTGTCTCCCAAGGAAATATACAGGAATGTCTGGAAGGATGAGTTTTATGCCGCTGAAAGCACTATAGCAGTACATATACGTCACTTAAGAGAAAAAATAGAAATAAACCCTGCGGAACCCAGATACCTGAAAGTGGTATGGGCACAGGGGTACAAATTAGAAGGAGGTTCTGTTATATGAAAAAACTAAAGGGAAGCACCGGGGTAAAGGTCATTGCAATTCTTCTGTGCTTCATAACTCTTGTCCTGGCCGTAGGTTCTGCAGTTGCGATCGCTTTACTTGCAGATCACGGTTTCTACACCACTCCAAGGGAAGCTATTTTGGAAGAGCAAATGACTGATATACTCGTCAATAACAGCACGAAAGCCGTCAGTTACTACAATTCGGCATATTCCGACCCTGAGCATGAATTCAAATATACCAATTTCTTTTATACGATAAAGGATGATGAAGGCAGGATACTGTCCACCAATTACAATGATGAGGATGTTTCATACACATATACCGCTTCCGTGTATTATACTGACACATACGGGCTGACTCTTGACGAAAAACAGAACAGCGAAATACAGTATTCGATCACTTCCTCAATATCCAGGGATCTGAAATACAAGGATACTATCTACTATATGTCTTATGGTATAAACACAGGATATGCATGGAGATATGGAATAATAGCAGTGGGGATCGCAAGCCTCATATCCAACATACTTATCTTTGCATTCCTTATGTGCGCTGCAGGCCACCGCAAGGGTAAAGATGAGATCGTACCGAATATAATAGATAAGATACCTTTTGATCTATATACTTTGATACTTGTAGCGATCGCATGTATACAAGTGACTGCTTCGGGCAGCGGCTATTTTGATACGGTATTGAACATAATAATAACAGGTGTGTTCGTTGTCATCGATTTCCTTCTTTGCATCAGTTATTGCATGAGCTTTGCAACAAGGATAAAGACAGGCGGGCTGTTTAAAAAGACTCTGATCTTCCTCACATTGAAGTTTATATGGAAATGTTTAAAAGCAATAGGAAGAGCAATAACCGGTCTAGTAAAAGCCATCCCGCTGATCTGGAAAACACTTCTTGTCATCGGCGGCGTCTGGATCATGAGCATAATACTGACCGTATCGATATACAGGCAGGCAGAGGCAGCCATCCTATTCCTCTTCTTTGCACTGTTCTGTGCATCGATAATAGCCATTATCGTGACTTTGAACATGAAATCACTTAAAAAAGCCGGAGAACGCATTTCATACGGGGATCTTACGTATGTCGTTGACACAAGAAATATGTTCTTTGAGTTCAAAAAGCATGGCGAAGCTTTAAACAGTATAAGTAAAGGCATGTCAAAAGCTGTCGACGAAAGGATGAAGAGCGAGCACTTCAAGACCGAACTCATAACCAACGTATCTCACGATCTTAAGACTCCCCTGACATCTATAATCAACTATATAGACCTGATAAAAAAAGAAGATCTTGATAATGAGACTTTAAAGGGATATGTGGAAGTACTGGAACGCCAGTCTGCACGCTTAAAGAAACTCACAGAGGATCTTGTAGAAGCATCCAAAGCATCCACCGGTAACCTGAAAATAGAAGCCGCGCCATGCGAACTTGGCGTGATGCTTGCCCAGACAGTCGGTGAATATGATGAAAAGCTTAAGGACAAAGATCTGGAGCTTGTCATAAACAAACCCGATGATCCTGTCAGTATAATGGCAGACGGCAAATATCTGTGGCGTATCTTTGATAATCTTATGAATAATATATGTAAGTACGCCCAGCCGTCGACACGGGTATACCTTGATCTTGAGGTAAAGAATCACAAAGCATTTATAGTCTTTCGAAACATATCCCATAATGCATTGAACGTACCGGGTGATGAGCTTATGGAACGCTTTGTCCGCGGGGATTCAGCCAGAAATACCGAAGGCAGCGGGCTGGGCCTGTCTATCGCAAAGAGCCTTGCAGAATTACAGAAAGGAAAAATGAATATTATCGTTGACGGGGATCTTTTCAAACTTGTCCTCATATTCGATATCATATAACCAATATGGAAACACTAAAGTTAATAAACTACATCATCGCAATAATATTTATTGTATGTTACTCTTATCAGCTCATATACATCCCGATCCCGTGGATAAAGAAGGAAAAGCCTCATAAAGCATGCAGGAACCACAGATACGCTATACTGATCTGTGCAAGAAACGAAGAAAAGGTCATTGCCCATCTTATCGACAGTATAAAGCAGCAGACATACAGAAGCGACCTCATTGACATCTTCGTAATGGCTGATAACTGCACAGACAATACTGCGGCAACTGCAAAAGAAGCAGGAGCGTGCGTATATGAAAGATCAAGCAAAGACCGTGTCGGAAAAGGATATGCCCTTGATGCGCTCATATCCCATATATACCGCGACTATAACTGGGTCGGATTTGATGCATTCTTCATTTTTGATGCTGATAACCTTCTTGACAAGAACTATATCCTGGAAATGAACAGGACATTTTCAGACGGATATGAGATCATCGCAGGCTACAGGAATTCCAAAAACTATGGTGATAACTGGATATCGGCAGGATACGCGTTATGGTTTTTACGTGATTCCATATACCTGAACCAGGCAAGGATGCTGCTTGGAACAAGCTGCGCTGTTTCGGGAACAGGCTTTCTGTTCAGTACCAATGTCCTGAATGATATGGGAGGCTGGCCTTTCCATTTGTTAACGGAAGATATGGAATTTACTGTGGACAACGTTCTTAAAGGCAGAAAGATCGGTTTCTGCAAAAACGCCGTCCTGTATGATGAACAGCCCGTTACCTTCAGACAGTCATGGCATCAGCGTATGCGCTGGTCGAAAGGTTATCTTCAGGTATTCGGAAAGTATGGCAAGGAATTGCTTAAAGGCATGCTGATGCCGGATTTCTCATGCTTTGACATGACCATGGCCGTTATGCCTGCCATAATGCTTACCGTCACGGGCATATTGGTAAATACCATTCTTGCCATATCCGGCGCCATACAGGGAGAGGATATACTGATCGCACTGCAGTCTGTAGGGCATACACTTTTAAATGCATATTTTCTTCTATACTTCCTCGGCATCATAACCACCGTGACCGAATGGAAAAGCATACATACCTCCGGCTTAAAAAAAATCCTGTACACTTTTACATTCCCTCTTTTTATGTTCACATATATACCGATCTCGTTTTCTTCGCTTTTTGCCAAGGCAGAGTGGAAGCCTATAGAGCATAATGTTTCGATCACCATTTCAGACTATGAGAAAAAATGCGGGTGGCAGAAGAAACGCACCTGATGACGGATACGGAGTATAATAGCAATATAGGGATGGATAAAAAGCGCTATGCGAAGAAACATGACTGTACTGATAAAACCTGCATCAAGCATCTGCAATATGCGTTGCAGGTATTGCTTTTACTGTGATATATCAAGTCACAGAGAGGAGCAGTCATACGGCATTATGACGGATGATATAACAACAGCTCTGATCGATAAAGTATTGGCGTATGCTGACGGAGGATCTGTCAGTTTCGTCTTTCAGGGCGGAGAGCCTTTGATCGCAGGGATAAGGTATTTTGAGAATTTCATATATGAAGTTAAAACCCGGAACACGAAAAAATCCCTGATATCTTACTCGCTGCAGACGAACAGCACTCTCATAGATGATGCATTCTGCATTTTGTTCAGAGACAGTCATTTTCTGCTCGGGGTCTCCGTTGACGGGAAAAGCGGGCTGCATAACATGAACAGAGTCACGAAAGACGGTAAAGGCACCTTCAATAAGGTGATGCAGAGCATCGATCTTCTAAAAAAGTATAACATCGATTTTAATATATTATGCGTTGTGACAAAACAGGCGGCAAAACAGGCACAGGCGATATACGGCTTTTTCGCCGGGCACGGCATCAGATACATGCAGTTCATAACCTGCCTTGAGCCATTCGGAAGTATGCCTCTTTCAACCTCATATGCGATGAACAACGATGAGTATTTCTGTTTTTACAGGACACTGTTCGATCTGTATTATGAGGATCGGAAAAAAGGCATTCCGGTGTATGTCCGTTATTTCGACAATCTTTTATCTTTGATCCATGGGCAGACCCCTGAAATGTGCGGCATGACAGGCAGATGCGCCGTCAGTCTCACAGTCGAGGCAAATGGCAACTGTTATCCCTGTGACTTCTACTGCGACGACAGCCACCTGATGGGAAGCATAACGGATATGTCTTTAGAACAGCTTTCAGCTTCTGATACAGCCAGGGATTTTATATTAAAATCATTACGCGTTGATGATGCGTGCAGGCAATGCGATGTATATGATCTTTGCCGCGGAGGCTGCCGAAGGGAAAGAGACCAAGAGAACAACGGTGATCTTCATCTGAATATGTACTGTGAAGGCAGAAAGCGTTTACTTAGGTATGTCATGGATAAGCTGAAAAACGGCTGATCAGAAGAAAGTAATCGAAATTTCAATATTTATTACTCAATATCCCCATATTATTTGTATTTAAATATGGTTTTTTGTATAATCCAATCATAAGGAAGAAAACGGCAGATCACGTATTACAGGTGTTGTGGAAGGACAAACTTGTTTTCTTTTAGGAATACGTATTTTTGATCGCTTACATTCATAAGGGGGGAAATGAAATGAGTAAGATCGGATATACCGACAGACCCGTGGAACAGCTTGACGAGGATTCTTTTGGCATAAAGACATATATAGACGGATTGTGCGAATTCATAGTAAGCTGTGACACTCCGATGACTATATCGATCCAGGGTGACTGGGGCAGCGGAAAGACCAGTATGATGAACATGATAAAAAAGGTGGTGGACGATCAGGTACATACCATATGGTTCAACACATGGCAGTATTCGCAGTTCAATATGGGACAGGAACTGTGCATATCCTTTCTGGAGAATCTTATAGGCAAACTCCATTCAAAAGCGGAAAACCGTAATGAAAAAATACTTGAAAGCAGCCTTAAAATATTGAAAATAGGCGCAAAGACGGCTTTAAGCGCTATCGGCCTGGATGGCGGTGCTGTTGTGGATGTATTTAACAAGGAAGCTGCGGATCTGGCAAAAGCGGTCAGCGATCTGAAGGATGCATTCCAGGAATGCGTTGACGATAAATTAAAAGAAGTGAAAAAAGACCGTGTCGTCATATTCGTTGATGACCTTGACAGACTGAATCCCGCAAAAGCCGTAGAACTTCTTGAAGTGTTGAAGGTATTCCTTGACTGTAAAAACTGCGTATTCATTCTGGCCGTAGACTACAATGTCGTTACTGCAGGAGTCAGGCAGAAGTTTGGAGACATGGTGG
The DNA here is from genome assembly GCA_041678685.1 of Clostridia bacterium. Lineage (GTDB taxonomy): Bacteria > Bacillota > Clostridia > DUPQ01 > DUPQ01 > DUPQ01. The sequence continues at coordinate 4,951 of JBAYNV010000051.1, read as the reverse complement.
GGGATGAAAAGGGCAAGAGCTTTTTTGATAAGATCATACAGCTTCCTTTCAAGATGCCTGTGGCACATTATGATATTAAGAAATATATAAAGGATATGCTTCAGAAAATGGATATATGCACTGATGCCCGAACGATCAAGGATTATCAGCGGCTCATACGCTCCTCCATAGGTTTCAACCCGAGAAGTATAAAACGGTTATTCAATACATATCAGCTGCTGAATATAATATCAAAAACAAATGATGCGAATATAAACGAATCGGTCAGACAGCGTCTTCTTTTTGCAACTATCTGTATGCAGATGTCTTTGGATCATCTATATTCAATGATCGTATCCTGCTCAAGGAGCGATGAACTCACAAGCAAAGTGCTTCTATCACTTACGGACCCGGATCTTGTGCGTGATTATGACGAACTGCCCGAAGAACTCGGGCTTCTCGATGCGGACAAGAAGATCGACGAAGCAAAACTGTCCAAGACCTGCTCGTTCATGAAAGCTTTTGTTGATGCGGTAGATCTGGATAAGAGCAAGGAGCTTTCAGAAACTGAGATAGACAATCTTAAAGAGATACTCTCCTTCTCTTCTGTGACTTCTGTAGTTGAAGTTGCTAATGATACGGGAGAATCAGTCGAAGAACATAAACTGCGGCACAGGAACAGGCACATCATCGATGAAGTTGATGCCAGATTACTTGACACGATAGGTGACTTCCTCATATGGCAGCCGCGTAAGGCAAGAGGCGAAGTGAAGCTTTCTGATGTAAGCAGCTATATAGATACACTGTCAGCTAAAGGCACTCCATACACATTTGAATTCTATATAACATCAAAAGGCCCTGACATGTTCGGTTTTTCCATGAAACTGTACAGTCAGGCTTTCCCTCAAAGGCTGGTAGAAGAGTTCGGGAAAAATCCTCTTGAAAGGGATACATTGCCTGTAATGGATGAAATGGGTTTCTGTTACATAGGCATGGAAGTCCCTGTCTGTGATTCAGTGGGCAGGATAACAGCTGAAGTTCAGACAGCACATGATAAACTGAAGGAAAAAGCACTGATCTAGTATTCCTTTTTCAGTTACTGTTTTCTATCCGATTTCAGGCCGGATATATTTTGTTCACAATTTTTTCACAAAGCTATTGACATGTATCTTTGAAGTTGGTATTATAAAAATAACTTTTTAAATGTATTTTACAAAAGTATATACAAAAGCCGGGGGGAACTATCATGGCTGAATATTTCAAAGATGTACCATATATCAGATACGAAGACAGAAACAGCAAAAATCCGTTTTCATTCAAATACTATAATGCCGATGAGATAATACACGGAAGATCCATGAAAGATCACCTGAAGTTCGCAATGAGTTACTGGCATACACTGTGCGGTGACGGGACCGATATGTTCGGATCAGGAACGATCGACAGATCATATACACAACAGAAAGGCACGACAAGTCATGCCAAAGCTAAAGCGGAAGCTGGTTTTGAGTTGATGCAAAAACTCGGGATCGGCTTTTTCTGTTTCCATGATGCGGATATAGCCCCGGCAGGAAACACTTTGGCGGAAACAAATGCAAACCTTGATGTGATATCAGACTTTATTAAAGAAAAAATGGATGAGACCGGGATCAGATGCCTTTGGGGCACAGCCAATCTCTTCAATAATCCAAGATATATGCACGGTGCTGCAACCGCTCCTAATGCCGATGTATTTGCATATGCGGCAGCCCAGATAAAAAAAGCGATTGATATCACCAGGAAACTGAACGGACAGGGATATGTGTTCTGGGGCGGACGTGAAGGATATGAAACGCTTCTGAATACTGATATGGCACTGGAATACGACAATCTTGCAAGAATGATGCATATGGCTGTGGATTATACTAAAAAGCTAAATTACAAAGTACAACTATATATCGAACCTAAACCCAAGGAACCTACTAAACATCAATATGATTTCGATGTATCTACTTCGATGGCTTTCCTGAGAAAATACGGACTGGACAAAGACTTTAAATTCAATATCGAAGCCAATCACGCAACACTGGCCGGCCATACATTCCAGCATGAATTAAGGACCGCTGCTATCAACGGCATGTTGGGATCCATCGATGCAAATCAGGGAGACTCTCTTCTGGGATGGGATACTGACCAGTTCCCTACTGATGTATACAATGCGATGTATTGCATGTATGAGGTCATTAAAGCCGGAGGATTCACAACAGGCGGACTGAATTTCGATGCCAAGCAAAGAAGAGGTTCATATAAACCTGAAGACACGATCCTGTCATATATCGCCGGAATGGATGCATTTGCCTTAGGCCTCAGGCTTGCATACAAGGTCATAGACGATGGCCGGCTCGATGATTTCGTTAAGGAAAGATATCAAAGCTACAGTTCCGGCATAGGCGCAGATATAGTAAACGGCAGAACGGATCTGGAGAAGCTGTCGGAATATGCCTTATCAAAAGGTGAAGTGACGACTAACACATCAGGCAGGCAGGAAATGCTGGAGAACCTTATAAACTCCATCATGTTCGCAGACTGACTTTGGCACATATCATCATAAAGATGATTGCAATATAAATATTTTTAGGAGGAAAATCATGAAATCTAGAAAACTAAGAGGGATAAGCATACTGATGATCGCGATCATGATCATGGGCTTCACCTTTTCAGCATGTACACAGAACACGCTGACGGACACTTACGTATTAGGAAGTAACAACTTCTTCAAGGGAGCACCGTCTCTTGACATCCTGGAAAAGTTTGCGACCTATACCGCAGTAGATGCATACGGCAATGAATTCATCGTTCTGAATGATGAAGCACAGCCTGAGAAGCTCGTACAGAATGTTGAATACCAGATCGCATCAGGCGTTGACGGCTTGGTACTTTTCGGAATAATCGATGCGATCATACCGACGATATCCGCTAAATGTCTGGAAGCAAAGGTGCCGTTTGTACTTTATGACCATATGCCTCCTGCAGATATGCTGGCTGATCTTAAGGAAAACCCGTATTTCGTGGGTATCGTAGGAGAAAAGGACTATGAAGCCGGATATCCTCAGGGAGAATTCCTTATAGAAAAAGGCTGCAAAAAAGCTCTGATACTTACCGGGACCAAAGGCGATCCATGTCACGAAGCCAGAACACAGGGATTCACTGACGCGTTCACAGCAGGCGGCGGTACTGTTATCGATGTAGGCTGGACGGATGCGACATTGGCAAACGGACTAACAGCGATCGAGGACCTTTTAACTGCTCATCCGGATGCAGACTGCATATATGCATCAAGCGGAGACCTTATAGCTGCTTCCATGCAGGCATTAGCCGCAAGATCAAATACAACTGTCAAGATCGTCGGAACAGACCTTGACGCTACAGGACTTCAGGGATTAAGAGACGGAAAAGTTGAAGCTATAAACGGAGCTCACTGGATCAATTCAGGATTCTCAGTAGCTTTGCTTCAGAACTACCTTGACGGACATCAGCTCCTTGATAAAGACGGCAAAGCCCCTGTCCTTTATGTACCGATAATCGTTCTGCCAAAGGAACAGGCTGACCTCTATGACAAGTTCTGGAATGAGCAGCTGCCATATACCGTTGAGGAAATGCAGGCTGTAGCATACAGATGGAATAAGGATGTCACTGCAGAATCTATACAGCAGATACTTGATGAATATTCTATTTCTGAACGTCTTCTCCAAAGATACGAGGAAGGCAAAGTGACTGCTGAAGAACTTGAAGCGGTCGGGATCAGCGTAAAGTAGAAGATAAATAGTTTCTAAGACCATCAGCTGCAGTTTCTCCTTAATTCATTTAAATAACGGTTAAGAAGCTGCAGCTGTTTTTTTACAGGCATATCGCATAACAGGAGGAAAACGTGCTAAAAAAAAGATTAATCATAATTGCATCGATAATTGCGTTCTTTGTGATTTTCCATTTCGTAACAGGCAGTAAATTCCTTACCTTGATGAACATCAGGACCATCTTATCCCATGCAGTAGTCCCAACGATAATCACTTTAGGTATGTGTTTTCTGTTCAGTTCCGGAGTCATAGACCTTTCAATAGGCGCAATAGTCATACTTGCAGCAAATGCAGGCGGGCTCGCTTCGACCTTATTAGGTTACCCCGGCCTCATAATCGGCTCGATACTTGGAGCAACGCTTCTGGTGTTATTCAATCTGAAGATCTGCATGACTTTGAAAATACCGTCATGGCTGCTGGGCCTGGGTATGGCAATGATATATGAAACCATCGCCATGCTGTACTCATCGGCACAGGTCGCTAAAGGAAAACAGGTAATCGATCTGGGATATGTCTGCAGGGATCTTGGCACATTCCCGTTCAACGTTATGATCATGGCTGTTGCAATAGCTGTTGCCTATTTCATTTTCTACAGGACCACAGCCGGCCTGAATATCCGTGCCGTCGGCAGTAGTGAGCCAATATCAAAGATAATGGGCATCGACGTGAACAAAGCCCTCATAATAGGAGGAATAATAGGCGGTATATTTATCGGTCTTGGCGCAGCTGTCAAGGAATCATATATAGGAAGAGTCATGCCCACATCCGGCCTTACCAGCATAGGAGAAATATATATGCCGTTAGCGGCGCTCTTACTTGCACAGTCACTGGATAAGATATTCCCGAGAATTATAGGGATATTCATAAGCTCCTTATTCATATCTTCCTTATCCAATATACTTACTATTTCCGGAGTACCTTCCGGCACATGGCAGGAGGTAATGCTTGCCGTATGCATAATATCCTTCGGCGTACTGTCACAAAGAAAGAATATGGGGGTGGTCAAATGATGACGGATGATCTGATTTTCAAAGCTGAAAAAATAGATAAATATTTCGGCCCCACTCATGCAAACTCACAGATCGATTTTGAGCTGAAGAAAGGCGAGATAAGAGGTCTGATAGGTGAAAACGGTTCAG
>JBAYNV010000050.1:0-12641 GCA_041678685.1 Clostridia bacterium | reverse complement strand
AAAGCCGTGACCGAAGGATTCATGAGAAACGGATACACAAGGGATCTTGCGGTGACAAGAGTCAAATGCGGATGCCACTGGTGTGCCATACCGGGTCGCGAATATACCCTTAATGATGTGGTAAAGATAAATTTCGCAGCTGTTTACGATACGTCGTTCAAGGACATGATGCAGGACAAAAAGCATACACCATCAGCAAAACAGCTATGGCATGTCTTTAAAAAACATCTGAAGAGGGCTGTAAAAGTTACTGCCAGAGGAATAGATTTCCATATAGAGCACATGCATGAAGTGTTCCCGGAGCTTTTAAACGATCTTTTCTGCCACGGGCCAGTCGAAAAAGGATCGGATGCGACGCATAAAGGAGTGGAATACTACGATCTGTGCGTGGACGGCGCAGGTCTTGCCACAGTCGCGGATTCGTTTGCCGCACTGGAGCAGAGGATAGATAAGGAAAAACGTCTTACATGGGAACAGATGGACCATGTGATAGAAACGGACTATAAGGATGCTGAAGACATCAGGCTGATGATGAAGAACATACCTCACTTTGGAGTGGGAGGATCTGTATCCGACGGCTATGCAAAAGCGATCGTAGAAACATTCGTCAGATATATAAAAGAGAAAAATACGCCGGACGGGCATATCATGATCCCGGGGCTGTTCTCATGGGCAAACACGATACCGATGGGAAAAGCTGTCCGGGCCACAGCTAACGGCAGATTTGCAGGAGCGCCTATATCGCATGGCGCAAATCCCGTACCGGGATTCAAAGAGACAGGTGCTCTTACGGCGCTTGCCAATGCCGTCGCATCTGTTCAGTGCGGTTATGGGAATACCGCTCCTATACAGCTGGAAATAAACCCGGTTATACTGAAAGGCGAGGAAGGGATCAGGACGATGATCTCCTTTATAACCACATACTGCGATCAGATGGGCGGGACGCTCATGAACATAAACATAATGAACAAAGACATGATACTTGACGCCCATAAAGATCCTTCTAAATATCCTGACCTCATAGTCCGGGTAACGGGCTTCAGCGCATATTTCGCCCTGCTTTCGGAAGATTTCAGAAAACTGGTCGTGGACAGGATAATAAATGAATAAAACGTTCGGGTGTATTTTCGACATACAGAGATTCTCGTTGCATGACGGTCCCGGGATAAGGACGACCGTGTTCCTCAAGGGATGCAATTTAAGATGTTACTGGTGCCACAATCCCGAATCCGTAAATCTGGAGCCTGAGATACAGCTATACAGCAATAAGTGCATCAAATGCGGTAAATGCGTTATGATATGCCCTCAGAATGCCATCAGGAAAAATGGCAATGATATGGTGTTTTCAAGAGATCTGTGCATCAAATGCGGTGAATGCGTGGACGGATGTTTTGCGCAGGCCCGGGTGATGGTAGGGAAAACCGTTTCAGCGGCTGAGATCATGACGGAAATATGCAAAGACAAAGCTTTTTATGAGACTTCAGGAGGAGGCGTGACGTTTTCCGGCGGAGAACCCATGCTCCAGTCGGGTTTTCTAAAGACACTGCTGAAGGCATGCAAGTCAGAAGGGATACATACGGCAGTGGATACGGCAGGGAATGTCGCATTCGATAAATATGAGGATATCGTCCCTTACACCGATCTGTTCCTTTATGACGTAAAAGTAATGGATGAACAGATCCATAAGCAGGCTACTGGAGTGACGAACAGGAAGATACTTAACAATCTTACACTGCTTTCAAAGACAGCTAAAAGCATATATATAAGAATACCTGTCGTACCGATGGTAAATGATAATGAAGATAATTTCGTAAAAACAGGGGAGTTTTTAAAAGATCTGGAGCATATAGATCTTGTCGAACTGCTTGCTTTTCATAAAATGGCTTCAGGCAAATATGACGGGCTTGGAAGAGAATATAAGGCAAAAGATCTTGAACCTGTATCAAAAGACAGGCTGAATGAGCTGAAAGACATATTGTCCGGATACGGTTTAAATACAAAGGCATCTTTCTGAAAATATAATTTAATGATCGAGACTGACCGGGGATGATCCGGCAAGCTGCTGCTTAAGCTGCTTTTTAAAGCTGGCATATAAGGCAAAGGCGAGTCCGACTGACATGACGTCCACCATAGGCTGCACCCATAAAAGTCCGTACAGAGGAAGAAGGCTGTTCATGAGATACATAAGAGGCACGTCAATGAGACCCTTCCTGAATATGGCAAGGGTCATTGCCTTTGCTCCCTGATCAGTCGCTAAAAACATTGAAGTTATCATAAAGCTCATTGCCATGAATGGTGTAGCCAGAGGCATTATCCTAAGAAAATCTGTCGCATATGCTATCGTCTGCGGATCTTTAATGAACAAAGATACGATCGGTCCGGGTATCAGTTCGAATAATGCTATACAGGAAAGGGAGAAAATGACTGCAAGAGTGCGCGAGTACTTACTGACCTTATGCATCCTGTCATGGTTTTTTGATGCATAGTTATACCCTAATAAAGGCATTACTCCCTGGGATAAGCCGCCTGTCACATTCATAGGCAGCATATCGATCTTCTTCACTATGCCAAGTGCAGCCATTGCGCTTGCACTGTATGCTGAAGCCAGGTTATTGAGCACGGTGTTCGATACAGTGGATAAAGCTGTCTGGATCGAAGCGGGAAAACCTATCACAAAAACGGATCTGGGTATATCCTGGCGAAATGAGATGTTCCTCGGATCAAGTGATACGACAGTGGTCCTTCTGTTTCTGTAAATATATATCAGGAGAAACAGGGTAGCGACGGTATTCGATATCAGTGTTGCTATGGCGGCACCTTTAGTCTGCATGTTGAGCCCCCACGGGAGTATGAATACAGGGTCCAGCAATATATTCAGCACACCTCCTATGGACATGCCTATGCTTGCATATTTTGCACCTCCTTCGGAACGTATGAGATGTGCAAGCAGCATATTGAGCATGCTTGGGATACCGCCAAGGATAAGAACATAATCGATGTAGTCTACGGCATATCTGTAAGTAGATTCATCAGCTCCGAGAAGATACAGGAACTGTTTCTTGAAGATCGCGATCGTTAATGAATAAATGAGTATGACGCCTATCGATATGTAAAAACTGAATGCTGAAGTATGTTTTGCTTTTTCGGGATCTTTCTCACCCAATGATCGGGACATAAGGCTTCCTCCACCTATGCCGAAAAGATTCGATACGATGCAAAGCGACATGAAAGCAGGAAAACAGAGCGATACTGCCGCGACCTGATCGGGATCATTGGTCTGCCCGACGAAAAAAGTGTCCGCAAGGTTATATACCAAAGATATCAGCTGGCTGATGATAGTCGGTATGGCCATGGCCATTACGGCCTTTGGCACCGGCATCGTTTCAAATATTTCGGTCCTGTTTTTCTTCATTCATCCACGTCCTGTATACATGATACATGCATTCAGACATTATACTACCAATTATCCCAAAATTCACAGGCTTCTCATAAAGTTATCAGATATGACTTATTTGTGGTATAATAATGAATAATGGATGAAATCAAACAGCGAGCAGATAACTTAAGCACTCCTGCAGGCAGTCGCTATTTATATGACCATTCAAAATGGTGATCAGACAAAAAAGTTTGTAAAGGGATCATGGAATACAGGCAGGCTTTAGGTCATACAGTAAACAGAAAGAGGTATAGAACATGAAAGCAGCTATAGTTTTAAAAACAGTAAACAGGAAAGACATGAACAGCAGAGAAAACAGCAGACTGAGAAAATCCGGATTCGTGCCTGGATCGATCTCTACAAAAGGCGCTGATTCAGTATCGATAGCAGTTAAAAATGATGAATTCAGAAATATTATGGCTAAAAACGGAAGATCAGCCGTCATTCAACTGGTATTGGATGATAAAAGGACCTTCAGTGCTATGGTCAAAAACACTAAAAAAGATCCAAGAAACGGTGAATATATGCATATAGACTTTCAGCATGTATCTCTTTTAGAAGAGACCAAAGCGGATGTTTCTCTAAGGATCGAAGGCAAGGATTCTTTGGAAGCCCAAAGACTCAGTTATATTCAGCATATGAACACAATAGCAGTCAAAGGACTGCCTAACAATATTCCCAATGCTATAGAGATCAATGTGTCAGCTATGAAGGCAGGCGACAATATGGATATCGCTGATATCAAATTCCCAGAGGGAGTTACAGCAGATATGAGCCTGGATCAGGTAGTCTTTTCAGTGAGTCAGCCAAAAGCTGCTGAAGAAGCCCCTGTTGTTGCAACAGAACCAGAAAAAGCTGATGCTACAGAAGACGCCGCAGAAAAGACCGTATAGACCGGATATACAGGAATAAATAAGACCCGCCTCATTAGGGGAACTTTCTATAAGGAAGGTTCCCCTTTGGTGCATTAACAGGTACAAAACAAAATAATATTATATGTTCAGACAGTTAGGATACGGTATTGTAGTAATATTATTTTAACTAGAGGATTTAACAATGAAATCTTTATTTGAATAAAACGGCGGAACTTATCCGGATGTTGGGGATTACATTTTACCTAATTCAACATTGTCGCCTCAAAAGCAATCTTATATTGGCAGGTATGGTAAACTTCATAGAGAGTATTTTAAAAAGCACAAATACGGCGTTTACAGGGCTCTTCTGTACTCAGATAGGCCTGATACCTACTTAGCTGAAATCGACGCACACGCGAAAGAAATGCTTGAAAAATTGACCCGTGAAATTGCAAAAAGCAAGGTGTCGCAGAAGAACTCTAAGCGAGTGACCAAATGAAATAGTATGCGACCAATGGAAAATAGCCGTCAACCTTTTGGATTGACGGTTATTTTTTATCATTAAATTAATTGAGGCATATGTCTAACAAACAATGTTTACGAGTCTGCCTCTTACCATAATAATATTTTTTATATGGCGTTCACCGATAATTGCTTTAACTTTTGCAGTACTAATAGCTTTTATTTTCAATGATTCATCATCGATTGAACATGATACTGATATGACATCTCGCAATGTACCGTTTACCTGTACAGCAATTTGATTCATATCTTTTATAAGCTTTGAATCATCACATACAGGAAAAGGTTGATCATGCACTGAGTAGTCGTAACCCATGTTCTCCCACAACTCTTCTGTATAATGCGGTGCCATTGGAGCTAAAAACAATATCAAGTCACGCACAAGTGATTCTTCGTATTGAGCACTTCGTTTATTACTTGTCTGATATTTCGTAATGCCGTTTACAAATTCCATTATTCTTGCGGTGGCAGTATTAAATTCAAAATCATTAATGTCATTTGTAACTTGCTGTATGGTAAAGTTACGGATGTATTCAAGGTCGCTGTCGGGATGTAATGGTGTATCGCTTAACCCTTCTTTAAAATTCAAGAAGTTCTCAACTACTCTGCTGACCTTAGCAACAAACCGAGCCATTGATTTGATGCCTTCATCATTCCATGGTCCACCGTCACGATAGGAAAAACCAAAACCAAGATATAACCGAAATACATCAGAGCCGTATTGGTTGATATATACATCCGGAGAAACTGCTCCGTTTCGTTTGCTCATCTTTTGCCCATCAGAGCCGAGAATAACTCCTTGGTGAACAAGTGAGGTGAACGGCTCGTCAAAATTCAGATAACCCATATCTCGCAATGCCTTTGTAATAAAACGAGCATACAACAAGTGCATGGATGCATGCTCAATACCCCCGACATATTTATCGACAGACATAATCCTATTTACTTTTTCTTTGCTAAACGCTTCCGCACTATTTTTGTTATCAAAGAACCGCAGATAATACCAGGAAGAACAAACGAAGGTATCGAGTGTATCGGTTTCTCTCTTTGCGGGTTTTCCACAAATCGGGCAAATGGTATTTACAAATTCAGGACAGGCTGCAAGTGGGGACTTACCGTTTGGCAAAAACTCCACATTATATGGCAGCTTTACAGGCAGTTCACTTTCGGGAACTGGAACTATGCCACAATCATCACAATATATAATCGGAATTGGTGCACCCCAATAACGCTGACGCGAAACAAGCCAGTCACGGAGTCTGTATTTTACGGTTGCTTTTCCACGCTGTGCCTTTTCTAAATCAGCAGATATTTTTATTCTTGCATCTTCAGAGGGCATTCCATCATATTTATTACTGTTTACTAAAATACCATCTTCACAAAACGGCAAAATACAGCTATCTGTTTTTGCGGAATTGACAACGGTAATAATAGGCAGATGGTATTTGCTCGCAAATTCAAAATCTCGCTCGTCGTGTGCGGGAACAGCCATAACTGCGCCTGTGCCGTAACCGATTAAAACATAATCCGAAACCCATACGGGGATGTGCTTTTTTGTAATAGGATGAACAGCATATGCGCCTGTAAACACACCTGTCTTTTCTTTAACGGTTGACATACGCTCAATTTCAGACTGCTTTGCAGCAAACTCACGATAGGCTTCAACTGCCGTCTTATGTTCCGGCGTTGTGAGTTTATCTGTCAATGGATGCTCGGGAGCTATAACAATATAGGTAACACCCATGACCGTATCGGCTCTTGTTGTAAACACCTTGATGTTATCGTCCGCTGTTTTGAAGTCAATTTCTGCACCGTGACTTTTGCCGATCCAATTTTCCTGTATTTTTTTAGTTTTTTCAGGCCAGTCAAGCTTTTTAAGACCTGTCAGAAGCTCATCGGAATAGTCGGTAATTTTGAAAAACCACTGTGTCATATTTCTGCGTACGACATCGGTTTCACAGCGTTCGCATTTGTTGTCAATTACCTGCTCGTTTGCCAAAACCGTCATACAGGATGGGCACCAATTAACAGGTGCTTCTTTCCGGTACGCCAAACCCTTTTCTAAAAGCTTTAAAAACAACCACTGTGTCCACTTATAATATTCAGGATTACAGGTAACAACCTCATAATTCCAATCGTAGGTTGTTCCCATCATGCAGAATTGTTCCTCCATTGTAGCAATATTGTTTTTCGTTGAGATGTCGGGATGTATGCCCGTTTTAATTGCGTAATTTTCAGCGGGTAAACCAAACGCATCAAAGCCCGGAGGATGAAACACTTGATAACCCTGCATACGCTTTAAACGTCCGTAACTGTCGGTCAATCCATAATTCCACCAATGACCAATGTGCAGATTTTTACCCGACGGGTATGAAAACATTTCAAGCAAATATAGCTTGTTGTCAATTTTTGATTCATCAAATTGATAAAGCTTTGAAACCTGCCATTTCTTTTGCCATTTTTCATCTATTTCTTTTGAATAAATAATACTTTCCATAGGTTATACCCCTTTCAAATAATTTTAGGTTGAAACGGATATAACTACGAGTACATTGGCTATGACCATAACCTGACCACCTCCCTATATTTTTTAAGGCGAACCCAATTAAACTTGGGTATTAAAAAACTTCCGCCCCAAACAAGTAATGCCATAACAGCGACACCTGTCATCAAAGATGACAATGCGCATTTGGGACGAAAGTTTTACACTTTCGCTATACCACCCTTAACGCAATACAAAAATATGCGTTCCCTTACTACGGTGAGAATCCGTCATAACCTACTAAGAAATAATCTTTTCGATATGCAACTCAGGAGTGAGTTTCGGTAAAGCATTAATAGTACTGAGTTCGCACTATCCCCAGTTCTCTGTATCGTTCAAACTTTACTTACTTTCTCCGTCATAGTCTTTAACATATGATATAACATAATTACCAAATTATCAATGAGCCTTGAAAGGATAATTATAAAAAATTCCTTACTGAATTTTGGGTTTCTTCCCATAGTAAAACCTCCAAAGTAGTTGTCTTTAATTAATCAGACTGTCTACTTTGGAGGTATCATATCAGAACGAGACGGGTTTTTTATGATTACAGCTTATTAACCAGGGTATCCCATGTGAGCTTCAATATATCCAGCGTGTTTTCGGGCTGATAAGAAAGATATGTGACAACGGCATTTTTATCCGGGAGAATAACGACATACTGCCCGTTAAGGCCATCCATCCTGAAGGATCCGGGATATGAATTCATCCACATATAGTAACCGTATCCCGCCTGGCTGTCATTGGTAGCAAAAACCGGACGAAAATCTTCTGTACTGATCTGAGGGTGTGATGCTTTTTCTATGTATGAAGACGGTATAAGCTCGGATCCGTTGAATACACCTTTGTCCAGTATGAGCTGCCCGAATTTGGACAGATCGGTCGCACACAGCATAAGGCCCGAAAATCCCAAAGTGATGCCAAGAGGGCATTTATCCCAATGCGGCCTGGATATTCCCAACGGTTCAAATATACGTTCATTGAGATAATCCAGAAGATCATACCCTGTCGTTGCCAGTATGATCCTTGAAAGCATGTACGGATTTGCATTGCTGTAAACAAAATGAGTACCCGGTTCGTAAACCAGAGGCTCATTGAAAAACAGGTCGCATATATCATTTATCACAAAGCCGCTGTCAAGCGCTTTGGTTACAGGGCACACGCCCTGTCCTGAACCCATGCAGAGAAGGTCATGTATCGATATGCGTTTAAAATCATCCGGGATAGCGTATCTTCTACTGTCAAAGAAATCCGTTACTCTATCGTCAAGTTTAAGATATCCTTCGCTTTCTGCTATTCCTACTGCCATTGAAGTGAAAGTCTTGCTCACTGACCATAACATCTGCGGTTTTTCAGGTACAAAATCATGACGGGCGATGATCTTGCCATCTTTCCTCACTGCTATATTCAATATGTTCAGTTTCTGCTGTTTTGCTGACTCAATAAGTTTATCCAGTAAATGGTCCATATGATCTTCTCCTAAATGCCAAGTATCCGTTTTGCATTCTCTCCGAGTATCTTCCGTATGTCTTCCTTTGGCAGCGGCAGCGAATCCATATACTCTATCTCATGTCCTGCATCGCTCCAGGGAGAATCTGAAGCAAACAGTATCTTATCCGCTCCATGGGCTTTTACGATACGTAAAAACTGGTCTTTGGAATAATACTGCGAACCCATTGCGGTATCGAGGTATATGTTTTTACCCACAAGATATCTTTCAACGTCATCCCACTGGGCATGACCGCCTAAATGGGCGGCGATCATTATGCCGCCTTTCAATTCATCGACCACATGCGCAAACTGTTTTGGGCTGCTTTTGAATGGGGGCGGCATCGCAGGATCAAATCCTGCATGATGGAGTATGATGAGGCCTTTACTGAAGGCATAGTCATATATCTTAAGCATGTACGGATCATCCAGAACAAAGTCCTGATATTCGGCATGGAATTTTAGTCCCTTAAGACCAAGGGATGTAACATAGTCAATGTCCTGCTTATAGTCATCGGTATTAGGATATATCCCTCCAAAAGAAATCACCCTTGAAGAGCAGATGCTTTGCGCGAATTTATTCGCGTTTTGTACCTGTGTTGCCTTTGTAATGACCGGCTGCACCACTGATATGTCTATATTCCACTTATCCATATTGGCCAGCAGGCTTTTTACCGTCATATCCGTGACCGGAGGGTAAATGTTGTCTATATTCTTTGTCATTGATGCCAGTGCCCTTGGAGCAAGCTGGTCCGGGAAAACGTGTGTGTGAAAATCTATTATCATAAGACCGTCTTTCTTATATCTGCATATTTATATCAGTATATATTAATATGCCAAAAGCGGATTTTCAACCTAAATCAGATATACCCGTATCAAAGGCTGTCCACTTCCACCCATGAATTCTCGGAAATGGAAAGATCCACTGCTTCTATGATCTGGCTGCATTTCATGCCGTCATAGAAATCAGGGGAGCAGGGTCTGTCATTTGATATGGATTCAAAGAAATCATAGAATTCATTCACGAATGTATTTTCATATCCTATCACATGCCCTACCGGCCACCATGCTTTCATATACGGGTGTATGCTTTCAGTAGCCTGTATGAGCCTGAAACCCTGATATCCTTCTGGATCCTCGGCATTGTAGTACTGTAGCTCATTCATTCTTTCCCAGTAGAAACGTATAGCTCCTTTTTCACCGTTTATCTCAAACCACATGTCATTTTTATGACCCATGGCAAAACGGGTCGCTTCTATCGTGCCAAGAGCGCCGTTTTTGAATCGGATCATGAATACGGTAGCATCATCAACATCAACGATCCCTTTTTTAACGGCTAAGCTGTCGGCAGATGCTGACAGACCGGTCATGGATCCTGCAAGCGGTCTTTCTTTTATGAATGTTTCACTCATCCCCATTACCTTGGCAAAATCACCTACAAGATATCTTGCGCAGTCGATCACATGCGCTCCAAGATCACCCAGGGAACCTGAACCTGCTATCTTCTTGTCCAGTCTCCAGATATATGGAAAATTCGGATCCATTATGAAATCCTGAAGGTAAAAACCCCTGAAATGATATATCTTTCCGAGCTTCCCCTCATCTATCATTTTCTTTGCCAGAGCGACAGCGGGACAGAATCTGAAATTGAATCCTATCTGATTCTTCACTCCTGCCTTTTTAACATACGCATAGATCTCTTTGGCATCTTTAAGATTCAGTGCAAGCGGCTTTTCGCAGAAAACATGTTTTCCCGCTTCAGCAGCCGCTATAGCCGGTTCCTTGTGCATATCACTTGGAGCGGCTATATCTATGACTGATATGTCATCGCGTTTTATGAGGTCCTTCCATGATGTACAATATTCCTTGAATCCAAACTGTCTGGCAGCATCAGCAACCGCAGCTTCATCTCTGCCACATATGACCTTACGGTTGATCCTATCAGTAAGATCAAAGAACATAGGCAACTGTGAAAATGCATTCGCGTGTGCTTTACCCATGAATTTATAGCCTATGAGTCCGATATTTATATCTTTCATAATAATGCTTTCCTTTCATGTCTGGTGTTGTGGATATATGAATTATATAATTTACATCCGACATCATCAAGACATATGCTTTATTTATTTCCTCCCTTGCAGTAAAATCACTGTTATGAGGTATTTGGTATGATAAATCTTAGAAATGATTACAGCGAGATATGCGATCCGAGCATACTGGATGCGCTTAAAAGATATGCATATGAACCCAATGATGGGTACGGAAACGACAGTCACAGCATAAAAGCCGCGAATATCATAAAAGAACGTTTATGCGATAAGGACTGCGACGTGCATTTCCTCATAAACGGCACCGGAACGAACAAAACAGTGCTGGCGCACATATTGCTGCCTTATCAGGCTGTTATAGCATGCAGGTCGGGGCATGTCAGCGTGCATGAGACAGGAGCAATAGAATCGACCGGGCATAAAGTCCTGACATGCGAAGGCGTGGACGGTAAAGTGACAGTAAGTGAAATAGAAGCAATAGTTAAAGAGCACAACAATGAGCACATGGTCATGCCAAAAGCAGTATACATATCAGATGCGACAGAGATAGGTACCATATACACGCTTGATGAATTGAAAAGCCTTCACGAAGCATGCCAGAGGCTGGGCCTGTATCTGTATATGGACGGAGCGCGTTTGGGCGTGGCTCTCACTTGCAGGCAGAATGATATCAAATGGAGAGATCTCACGCGTTACCTTGATGTTTTTTGTATAGGCGGGACAAAAAACGGTGCTCTCATGGGAGAAGCGGTGGTCATATGCAATGAATCGTTGAAACATGATTTCAGATACAGTATAAAAGCAAATGGTTCAATGTATGCAAAAGGGTTCGTAGCCGGTATCGAGTTTACTGAACTGTTCACACACGGAAGGTATACAAGGCTCGCTTCACATGCGAACGCAATGGCCGATATATTGAGACAGGCTTTTATTGAAAATGGTATCCCTGTTGCATATCAGTCGGTCACGAATCAGCTGTTCCCTGTGTTTTGCCATGCTGATATTGAAAAACTTAAAAAAGATATCATATTTGAAGAGATGGGCCCTAGCGATCATGACCATGAAACCGTACGTTTTGTAACATCATGGGCAACGAAAAAAAGTGATATGGATAAGTGTGCGGCAGTATTGAAAGATATCATGCAGGGAAAGTAGTCATGTCATAAAGGGAGTATCTGTTTTTACCCTGCATTTTTGCAACATAAAGGGCAATATCCGATTTTTTGAACAGGTCGTCGAAATTATCTCCGTCATTCGGGTATATCGCTATTCCAACGCTGCATGAAAATCTAAGATCACCGCACTGATCAAAATCCAAAGACCTTGTAGACTCAACAATCTCCTGTGCTTTTCTGACCGCATATTCCTGTGAAGGTATGTTTTTTACAAATGCAGCAAATTCATCTCCGCCCGTCCTGCTTATATATGTGCAGGTAGGGAAGACTCTTTTAAGCATATCAGCAAAAGTCGTAAGAGTGCTGTCACCCTGAAAATGCCCCAGCGTATCGTTTATTTTCTTGAAATCGTCTATATCTATTATGAGGAAAGCATGCATAAGGTCATGTCCGTCACCTTCTATATATTTTGTCACTATTTCCTTTATATGCATGCGGTTGTTTAATTTTGTAAGTGAATCCGATACTGCCTTATCCTTTATTTCCAGCAGTTCGGTTGTCTCTGAGTTTATATCTGTGAACTGTCCTATGACCTTAACAGGATCATTGGACTGATCAAATACTGTCATGAATTTT
>JBAYNV010000049.1:0-13138 GCA_041678685.1 Clostridia bacterium | reverse complement strand
CTACCTGAACGGGAAAATACTGAAGATAGTACAGCAGGATCAGAAAACAGTAAAAGAACTTGCGATCGATTTCCTTATATACGGAACACTAGCCGAGATATTCTCAAGAGAGACAGGATTCCATAGGGGATTAGGCGGATCCATGCATGCTTTCTTCATTCCGTTTGGTATATATCCCAACAATGCCATCGTAGGAGGATCAGCGGATATAGCTGCAGGAGCTGCATTGTTCAAGAAAGTCAACAATAAAAAGGGCATGGTCATTGCCAACTTAGGGGATGCTTCATTAGGCTGCGGTCCTGTCTGGGAAGGTATCTGCTTCTCTGCAATGGATCAGTACAAAAAGCTTTGGGAGGGTGAACACAGAGGCGGACTGCCGATAATATTCAACTTCTTCAATAACTGTTATGGAATGGGCGGACAGACAAAAGGCGAGACCATGGGTTATGACCTTCTTGCAAGATTTGGAGCCGGCGTGAATCCCGAACAGATGCATGCCGAAAGAATAGACGGATATAATCCGCTTGCAGTTATCGATGCATACAAACGCAAGAGGGAAGTGCTGGAGAAGAAGGAAGGCCCGGTATTATTGGATGTTCTCACATACAGATTCGCAGGACATTCTCCGTCTGATGCTTCGGCATACAGGACAAAAGAAGAAGTTGATATGTGGATGGAGCAGGATTCACTCATAGAATACAGGAAGAAATTAGTCAGCGGGAAAATAGCGGGGGATACGGAGTTCGAGGAAATATTAAAATACTCTGCTGATCTCATCTTCAAGATATATAAAATGGCTATTGACGAGACAATAACACCCAAAATGGATCTTACGGCAAATCCAAGAGAGATCGAAAACCTCATGTTCTCAAACAAGAAGATAGAAAAGATGGAAGACCGTAAATGCGATGCATACGGACCTATCGAAGAGAACCAGAGATATATACAGGTGCAGAAGAAGGAAAGAGCGGGGATCGTTGACGGCCAGATAGTTTCAAAGAATAAGGTATACCAGATAAGAGATGCCATATTCGAGGCAATGCTGGAAAAATTCTATAAAGATCCCACAATGGTGGCATACGGAGAAGAGAACAGGGAATGGGGCGGTGCTTATGCAGCATACAGAGGATTGTGTGATTCGATGCCTTACCACAGACTGTTCAACTCATCCATCAGTGAAGGCGCAATAGTCGGTTCAGCGGTAGGTTATGCTATGGCAGGGGGAAGAGCGGTCGTTGAACTCATGTACTGCGATTTCCTGGGAAGAGCGGGGGACGAAGTATTCAACCAGTTGCCCAAGTGGCAGGCGATGAGCGCAGGAATACTTAATATGCCTGTAGTCGTAAGAGTAAGCGTAGGCGCAAAATACGGAGCTCAGCATTCACAGGACTGGACAAGCCTCTGTGCGCATATACCCGGATTAAAGGTCGTATTTCCGGTAACGCCATATGATATCAAGGGATTGCTCAACGCAGCCCTGATGGGGACCGATCCTGTCATATTCTTTGAAAGCCAGAGACTGTATGATAAGGGCGAGATGTTCCATGAAGGCGGTGTACCTACGGCATATTATGAAGTACCCATAGGAGAACCTGACATAAAGAAAGCAGGAAAAGATATAACCATACTGACGGTGGGTGCTACCCTTTATACCGCTTTGGATGCGGCAAAGGAATTGCAGGAAAAGTACGGGATGGATGCTGAAATCATCGATGCAAGGTCGGTAGTGCCTTTCAATTATGAAAAGGTCGTGGAATCAGTAAAGAAGACCGGCAGGATAATACTTGCTTCGGATGCATGCGAAAGAGGCTCACATCTCAAGGATATGGCGCAGACCATTTCTGAACTCTGCTTTGACTATCTTGATGCTCCTCCTGTTGTTATAGGAGCGAGAAACTGGATCACGCCTGCAGCTGATTATGAGACATCATTCTTCCCACAGCCATCCTGGATAATAGATGCCATACACGAAAAGATAGTTCCATTAAAAGGCCATGTGGCAAAACAGAATTACACAGAAGGCGAAATGATACGGCTGAACAAATTAGGAGTATGATGTGAACAAGAGACAATTAGCGATCAAGCAAATGGTCGATATCGCTCAGGAAGTATACTTAAAGCAGCTTAGAACAGTATTCCCGGATGTGTCAGAGATGACTATAAGAAGAGATCTCTCTCTTCTTGAGGAATTAGGTTATGCAGTCAGGACCCACGGAGGCGCTGTCAGCATCAATAAATTCAAAAAAGCAGGCGAGGACGAGACGGAATATATAATAAGGCAGGCGGAAAATGTCGACATGAAAGCAGCGATCGCACAGAAAGCCAGGCATTTTGTGGAAAAAGGCAGATCCATATATCTCGATGCCGGAAGCACGGTGATGTGTCTTTCCAAGCTATTGACTGAACTCAAAGGATGCACATTCATTACTTCCGCCGTTAATACAGCTTTAAAGCTTGCTTCCACGGATAACTCTGTGATAATACTCGGAGGTACGGTCAATGCCAATACGTTCGCATGCTCCGGACCGGAAGCAATGCAGATGCTTGAAACGATGAACATCGATATCGCGGTGATGGGCGCATCAGGCTACTCCAATGAAAAAGGATTCTCTGTTTCCAGCATGTATGATGCCAGGCTGAAAACAAGGATAGTTGAGAAAGCAAGAAAGACTATCATGCTTGTCGATTCATCGAAGATAGACAGGGATAAGACATATACTTTCTGCGGTCTTAAAGACATAAACATATGGGTGTGCGATACGATGCCCGATACCGATATACTTAAGAAGTGTGAAGAGAACAACGTGCTAGTGATCTGAAACAGATAAACAAAGGAACCTGCCTAAGCGACAGCTACCTTACGGTAGCTGTCGCTAGCAGGTCCTTTTTGTTGTACACAGATTTTATGGGATATCAGGTTATGATACAATATATGACATGAAGATCATCCTTATAAGACACGGGCAGACAGACTGGAACATAGAAGGCAAGGTACAGGGTATCACTGATATACCTTTAAATGAGACAGGATTGCAGCAGGCATACAAAGCAAAAGAAATACTTACGGACTATTCGTTTGAAAAAGCCATTGTCTCCCCTCTGATACGTGCAAGACAGACGGCGCAGATAGTATGTGCCGGAAGAAATATCGATATCACATATGATGAAAGGATAAAGGAGAGAAATTTCGGCAGATTTGAAGGGCTGTCATATAAAGGAAATGTGGAATACAGGACCGGGGCATGGACTCTGGAGGAGGCCCATAAGCTTGATACTGTAGAACCATATAACGAATTCTACAGAAGGATCGCAGACTTTTTAAATGACCTGTATAGCACACATCCGGATAAAAGCATACTTCTTGTAGCGCACGGAGGAGTGTCGATAGCGGTCGCCCACTATTTTAAAGGGATACCAAAGAGCGGCTGCCTGCATGAGTATATCCTGGACAACTGTGCTGTAGCTGAATATGATTTTGATGCTGAGTACGGCAAAGAGTAAATCTTCTATATTATCCCATAATGTAGTATCATATATATACTAAAAGCTTTGGAGTGAAATGATAGATTTCAACATATCAAAATCAAGATATATAAGGGCGGTACAATGTAAGAAGATGTACTGGATGGATCGTGTGAAACCGTATGAGTTTGACAACTCGACTGTTGATGAAGCCATACTTGAAAACGGAGAAAATGTAGGCATACTTGCAGTTGAACTGTTCCAAGGTGCGGTAAAAGTGCATTATGATACGGACAAGCAGAAGATGATGGACGAGACTATTCTGTATATCGAAGAAGGTCAAAGATATATTGCTGAGGCATCATTTGCATACAGGGGACGTTTCTTAAGCGTGGATATACTTGAGATAGTAAAAAAAGATAACGGTATCGATGTGAATATATATGAAGTCAAAAGCTCGACGAGCCTGAAGGACATATATATAGATGATGTATCATATCAAAACCATGTGATGAAAAAACTGGGATACAACGTACTCTCTGTCAACTTAATCATATTGAATTCGGATTATGTAAGGGAAGGAAATCTTGAACTTTTAAAACTCTTTATGATCTGCGATGTCACTGAAAAAGCGGCATCAAGAGAAGGCAGAGTAGAAGACATGCTGGAATTTCTTTCACAGGACCTTGATCTTACCGTCGAACCGGATATAGATATAGAGGAGCATTGCTTTGCGCCTTATCCGTGCGGATATTTCGGATACTGTACAAAGCATCTTCCGTACAATAACATATTCACCTTAAGAAACATGCACAGGACTGAAAAACTAAAAATGTACAACAGAGGGATATATTCCTATGAAGACATATGCTCCGATCTTCCGACTTTTTCCGGTCTTAAGGAAAATGTCAGGGAGCAGATACTGGGCGAGGATGTCATCGATGTCAGACAGATAAGGGAATATATAAAGGACTTCACTTATCCGCTGTATTATCTTGATTTTGAGACGGTACAGTATGCGATACCGCCTTACGATTTTTCTTCTCCGTATCAGCAGATTCCTTTCCAGTATTCCCTTCACATAGATTACGGGAACGGGGAACTTATCCATAAGGAATATCTTGCACAGGATGGCGTTGACTGCAGGCATGAGCTGTCTTTGAGGCTTGTAAATGATATCCCAATGGGTGTCGTTTCCGTGGCATATAACATGGCATTTGAAAAGGGTATAATACAGAAGCTTGCATTTCTGTTTCCTGATATGAGAAAGCATCTTATGGATATATACGCAAACATGAAGGATCTTATGGTGCCTTTTAAGAATCACTGGTTCTACACCAGGGAAATGAACGGAAGCTATTCTATAAAGTATGTGCTTCCCGCTATATGCCCGGGCGATCCGGAACTGAATTACGCGAATCTTGAAGGTGTAAAAAGAGGCGATGAGGCTATGACGACTTTTAAAAACATGCCTTTTATGAGTGCGCAGGAGAAAGAAAAAAAACGTCAGGAGCTTTTACATTACTGCAGGCTCGACACTCTGGCAATGGTAAAAATAATGGAAAGACTGAGGGAATGCTGATGGAAGAGAATCAAGAAGAAAAGAAGAAGAAAATCATAAAGACAGTGGTCTATGTGGCTATAATGCTGGCATTGGGAGCGCTTCTGATCTATTGGTATTTCATAAAGTAACCATCTTCAGGCTTAATGCATAGGTATTCACTGCTGATTGGATTTATAGAAATGTGAGATCAGCTCCCGTTGATTTCTGCACTCTGTTTTCTTTAATATATTCGATATATGAAACTTGACTGTCCGCTCCGTTATATACAGTTCTTTTGCTATGTCTTTTATCTGAGCATCTGAAAATATGAACCTCAGTATCTGTTCTTCCCTGTCAGTGAGCCCATGCTCTTTTGCGATCCCCTGCATTATAAGGCCGACCGATGATCCCTGTGATCTGACAGGTGACGAAGGTGCGGAAGCATACTCATCATTTCCGGTAATTTCTGATATGGCAACCAAATGGGTATTCTCGGTAACGATGCGGTAATGCTCGAACAGGATCAGTATCAGTGCAATAAGGAGCACAAGGTACTGAAGTATAACTATCATATATCCGGTATCTGAATTGTTCCAAAGCAGTGTTCCCGCAATGGAACCGAATGCAGTGACCGAATGCTTTATCATCCTGCCTCCGCCGGTCCAGACAGACGGTTTTTTTGTGTACCCGGCGATATCTATGAAATTTAAAGTAATGAACATTGCAGGAAAACCTGCACCTGCAAATAAAACTATCCAGTTGATTAATTTGACCACCGGGTAGCTTAAAAGGAAAACATCGAATATCAATAATGTCATGACCGCTATCGTTATTATAGATATATACTGCCTTCCTTTCAGGTCGGCTATGATACCGGCCGCTAAAGCGGAAACGCAATACAGCAGTTTTGTGTTTCTTAATAGAAACAACTCATATGAGCTGCTCTCACCTGAACTGACGGCGGCGATTATACCTTCATAAACGGATGACAGATAGCAGATCGCTATGGTCGCCAGGATCAGTATTATAAAAAGCTTTTTGAAATTGCCATAGACCACCTTCATTTTCCCGTCTTCTTTTTCCACTGCAGGGACAAAGCGCTGTACACCAGAAAGCAGCACATATATGCCTGCAGCTGCGATCAAAAATGCGGCAGAAAAAATGAATATGAAATAAATGCCGCTCAGATCACGCAAAAGCTCCATGAAGTACTGTATCAGCGTACCAAACAATAATCCTGCACCGATCACCCTGCCGCGCTTCCATTTCGGGATGTATGTAAAAACTGAAAAATAAGCTGCTCCGCCTATACACCCTGAAAACAGGGCTGACAGGCACATGGAAATCAGGTAAACCGCTGTATCTGAAGACAGAATAGTTGCAACGCCCAAAATCCAGTAGATCAGGCAGAATGCTGCCAGAAATATCTTATCCGATACCAGTTTGGCAAGCCTGTTACGCAAAAGCCCGTAAAGCAGTATCCCGGCTGCGAAGAGAAGATTGAAGACCGCATAAACGAATACGAAACTTATCGGTTCCGGCAATCCGGTATCCTTGAGTTCGATCATTGAAAAGCAAAAAATATGTAAAGAGAGCAGAATGCAGATCTTTACGGTTATTCTCATGCCCTAGACCTCTTATCGACATATTTTACATAATTATATATCAGATCTGTATCGTAATACAACCGATAACTGTACCTTGGTACAGTTATCTATATGGTTTCCCTGATTTACAATAAAAATGGATTTTAAACAAAGAAGTTATCAGGAGGGATCCCATGAAAAACAGATATGTAAAAAAGATGCTTGCGACAATACTGGCGCTCTGTCTTATAATTGCGCTGCCGCCGTCAGAATTAATGGCGGCTGAGACAGAATTGAATGTAACGTTCGATGGGAACGGCGGGACACCGGTCTCGTCGGTCGTTAAGGGAACATCAACAGGAACAGATCTGCCGGACGATCCCGAAAGACAGGGATATATTTTCAACGGCTGGAACACCGCAAACGACGCAACGGGAGATATTTTTACAGCAAAGACTCCGGTGACGGAAGATGTGACAGTGTATGCAGAATGGAAGGCAAACGGTATACCTGTATATTACAATGCAAACGGCGGCACACCTGCCATACAGAAGATAAACGGAAATTTAAACGGACCCGTATTCCCGACTGCACCTACGCGAAGCGGATATGAATTTGCAGGCTATAATACAAAAATCGACGGAAGCGGCTTTGCATTTACAGGCAGCACGCCAGTCTCTGTGCCTGTCACTGTATGTGCACAATGGGAAATAAAGGAATACACTGTGATATTCAGCGGTGCCGGAGGCGATCTGCCGTATGAAGAAACAGCGGATGGAACGATAAACGGAACGGTATTTCCGGCTGTCACACCTATCCGGAGCGGTCACGTTTTAACGGGTTGGTCAGTTACATTCGGAGGAAGCGTTGATTTTACACCTGTAACACCGGTAACGGCAGTGACCACCGTATATGCTGTATGGGCTGAGGACGGATATACCGTATGCTTTTACGGAAATGGCGGGGAACCTGCCATATCGACTGCAATAGGTTCAGTCGACGGCGTGACTCTGCCTTTGGATCCGGTATTTGAAGGTCATACATTCAAGGGTTGGTATAAGGATACAGCGGGAACAGTTCCATACAGTAATGGTGATCCCATAACATCCGATTTTCCACTGTATGCGATCTGGGAACAGGAAACATATGATGTAACATTTGATATGAACAACGACACGCAGAAAACGGTTACGGTAAAAGGCAGTTTGAACGGTACAGTGCTTCCACAGGAACCTGCAAACGGTGATCTGGTATTTGGCGGGTGGAACACACATGCTGACGGTTCCGGTACCGGATTTATATCTTCAACACCGGTAACAGCTGCCATAACGGTATATGCGCAATGGTCTCCATATTTTGTGAAGTTCGACGCGGAAGGCGCTCAGCTGAATATCGGTTTTGACTTTACGTTTTCGACTACTTCCGATTACGCTTATCCGTCCATATATTATGAACAGGCTTCAAATGCAGGGAGAGTCGATATCCCTGCGGTCTTTAAGAACAGACCCGGATATACTTTCAAAGAGTGGAATACAAAATCAGACGGGACCGGTGATGTCTTCACGGCAGACACCGTAGTGACACGGGACATGACAGTTTATGCTGTCTGGGAAATCGACGGTTATACAGTTGAATTTGATGCGGGAAGCAATGCATTTTTCGGATCAGATAAAGAAAGATATGCATACTCTCAGGGAACAGTGAACGGAACTGCTTTTCCTGACGATCCTGATTGCAATGAAAAATTATTTCTTTACTATTATTACTCT
This sequence comes from Clostridia bacterium, assembly GCA_041678685.1. GTDB lineage: Bacteria > Bacillota > Clostridia > DUPQ01 > DUPQ01 > DUPQ01. The sequence goes on along the minus strand of JBAYNV010000049.1, from coordinate 4,778 downwards.
CCTGACGGTACTGAGAATCTGGTATTCACAGAAGATACGCCTGTTACGAAGAATATCACGGTTTATGCTGTGTATAGCGGTTTTCAATCCTCTTCTTCGGATCTGGAATGGACGACTTCATATAGTGTGAACGGAGACACACATACTCTTACGGTGATATCGTATACGGGCAGTACCGCGGATGTCACAATGCCTGGTACCTATATATATGGTGGAAATTTATACACGCTAAGCGGCTTTACCGTGGATACGCAGACATATGTGCTTGTTTATGATGACGATGTACTCTCTGGCAATACGATCATAGAATCCGTAACTATCCCTGATGAAATAACGGAAATATATGACGGGATGTTTTCCGGCTGCGTGAATCTGCAGACAGTGTACATGTCAGGTTCCGCCGTCAGCTCGATCGGTGCTGCAGCTTTTTTCAACTGCGTAAACCTTGAAAGTGTTTCATTACCTGCCTCCGTTACACAGATAGGTCAGAATACATTCGCGCACTGCATAAGCCTTGAGATCATAAATCTGACGGATTCACTTGAAACTGTCGGAAGCGGCGCTTTTAAGAACTGTATCATGCTCATGGATACGACCAAAGAGGCAGATACGATACTTCCTTTGTATATAGAGAGTATAGGAAGTTCCGCTTTTATAGGATCCGGTTTGGCGGGAGACTTGAGTTTACCATGCCTTCTCGGACTTGACAGCTATGCTTTCGCATACTGCAGTGGTCTTACAGGAGTTTCTTTTGGCAACAACACGGTAAATACAGCGGCAGGATACACCTCATTCATAGCTGATTATGCGTTTTACAAATGCACGGATCTTGCATCTGTCAGTTTAGGATCACTGACCAGGCTTTATGAATACATGTTTGCCTGCACAGGCGTGACTGCTGTGGAAATACCCGATACGCTCACTACTGTAGACGATTATGCCTTCTATAACTGCGATAAGATCACGGAAGTCATTTTTGCCGATGATGCTATTACCGGAAGGTATACCTTCGCTGACTGTGACAGGCTTGAGACTATAAGCATAGGTACCGGAACTGCAACGCTATATGACGGCTTGTTTTTAAGCTGCGACAGCATTCAAAGTGTATACCTTCCTGAAGGTGTGACCACGCTGTATTCGGCTTTTGCAAAGTGCTTTTCGCTAAGAAGCGTAATGCTGCCTGAAACACTTACGGATGTTGAGGATTATGCGTTCGCATATGACTATAACCTAAAAACACTGTATTATCCGACGACTTGTCCGCCTGCCGTTGATGTCAGTTATCTGTCGATCAGCGGATATAATTACAGACTGGACAGCGACGAGGAAGATGAAGCTTCGGAAATTTTCAAACTTTATTTTCCGGTGACATCTTATGACGCCTGGGACATAAACGCTCCGTATACTTATGATGACAACAAAAACTACTGGTTTCCGGTTTCGGATGTATCGCTGAACAACTATAACGGAACTGTAACCGCTGACAGGCTCGTGCTGAACGGTTCTTCGATGCTTGTTACAGGCAATGCGCCTTCGCCGCTTGTACGGGAGGGAATGACATTTCTGGGATGGAGCACAGTCGAAGGTGATGCATCAGCGATATTTGACTTCTCCACGACCCCTGTAACATCTGACCTTGAACTTTACGACTGCTGGGAATATACATCTTATGATATTACCTTTATGAACGAATATAACAGCAGCACATATGCATCCGGTTCAACAGACAGTGACGGAACAACAAATGACATCCCTTTGACAGATCCTGAAAGGGAAGGATACCGTTTTACCGGTTGGAATACAGACAGAGACGGCAGATCGGCATTTATCACTGCTGATACTGTTTTTTATGCGGATACATCCGTTTATTCAATATGGGCTTTAGCATATTTCAATGTACAGTTCCACTCAAACGGAGGTACGCCGTCTGTTGTGACTGTAAAAGGTACGATAGCGGGGACGGTCCTTCCCACCAACATTACCAAAGCGGGATATACGCTCACGGGCTGGAAGACAGAAACCAATGAGGGATTCACCTCAACGACCGAAGTGACAGAGGAAATGGCTGTTTATGCTGTTTGGACAAAAAACAGCTATACTGTCACTTTCAATTCTAACGGAGGATCGCCTGCATCATCATCCGCCGCTGATATCCCTGTATTGAACAATCATATATTCACAGGCTGGAACACTGCAGCCGGGGGTGGAGGGATATGGTACTTTAACGATATTCTGATCACTGAAAACACTGCTTTTTATGCACAGTGGGAGAAACACCGTTGTGTTGTTTACTATAACCCTCTTAACGGTGATCCCGATATTCAGGTTACAGTCGACCGCAGTTCAAAGATCACCGGCCCGGATCCGGCACCGCAGAACAACGGGTATGTGCTGTCAGGCTGGTACACAGACATGAAATATATGGATAAGTGGGATCCTGATAACGACACTGTTACTGATAATATGGTTTTATTCGCCAAGTGGCAGGATAGCTCTGATATCATAACGATCACGCTTGATGCTCAGGAAGGTTCGGTGAGTCCTTCTTCAATGTCTGCGATAAAAGGTGAAGCCTGCGGCAGCCTGCCGGTACCTGTACGAAGCGGCTATACATTTGAAGGCTGGTATATGCAGATCAATGGCGGAGGGTTGCAGATCGGCTCTGTTTCGCTGACGCCTGCTGCTGATCTCACCCTGTATGCGAAGTGGACAGTTATACCGCAGACGGAGGATGTCATCCCGGCTGTGATAACAACCGGATCGGACACAATGACAACGGTTACGACGTCCTTATCCGGAAGCACTGATATGATAACCAAAACGACCTCTGTCACGCTCACTTCATCAGGAGCATCATCTCTTGCTGCAAATGCCAGGATCACCGAAAATGAAGGGAAAAGCGCGTTAGTGGAGATAAAGGTGGAAGCCGGCACTCAGATGTCGAAAGCAGAACTTACGATACCAAAAGACGGATTTAATGAATTAGCCGATACAACCGATGCAAAGCTTAAGATGGAGACGGATCTGGGATCGGTCACCTTTGATGCAGAGTCGCTGGAAACGATCAGCAAAGCATCTGCAAGCGGTGATGTTACCATATCGATCGGGAAGGCCGATGCCGGATCCCTCCCGGTGGAAGTACAGGAAACCGTAGGTGACCGTCCTGTTTATGATTTTTCCGTTTTCGCAGGCGACACCCAGGTAACATACTTTAGCGGACATGTGCAGATCGTACTGCCATATACGCTGGAAGAAGATGAAGACCCGGGTTCAGTCGTGGTATACTATCTGGACGATTCCGGACGGCTTCAGACTGTGCGGGGAGTATATGATATGAATACCAAGACCGTATCCTTTGTGACTGCTCATTTTTCAAAATACATGATAGGGTACAATAAGGTAAGTTTCAAGGATGTAAAGGAAGATGCCTGGTATTTTGAAGCGGTCGGTTTCATTGCGGCAAGAAACATCACAAACGGCGTGGGTGACGGTGATTTCGATCCTGAAGGATCACTTACCAGAGCGCAGTTCATTGTTCTGATCTTACGTGCATACGGCATAGAAGCTGAAGTATCTCCGGATGATAACTTTGCAGATGCAAAAAACACCTATTACACAGGTTACCTGGCTGCAGCCAAACGGCTTGGTATAGCAAAGGGAACAGGGAACAATATGTTTGATCCGGATATAGAGATAAGCAGACAGGATATGTTCACACTGATATACAGGATGCTTGATATTATAGGGGAGATACCTGAAGAAACAGGGGATAGTGCATTATCTGACTTTACTGATGCAAATGAGGTCTTTGAATATGCGCAACCGGCAATGAAGGCTTTGGTGTCAGCCGGAATGATCATTGGAGACAGCGGGAAACTGCGACCGAATGACTCATCCACCCGCGCACAGATGGCTCAGGTACTGCACAACCTGCTTAACAGGTAGATCCACTCTCCATAAGAGAATACCCGTTTAAAAGAACCTCCTATTTATGTGTATTTTACTAAATAAAACACGTAAATATTAATTTTAGGTATTTATTTCGTTTTGATTAAGCTATAATAAAGATATATTCTAATACTCGGGAGTAATTTATGGGAATGTTGATGAACAAAGTAGCCGTGATAACCGGAGCCGCACAGGGACTCGGAGAAGCATTGGCTCAAAGATTGGACAGGGAAGGATGTTCCGTCGTTGTTGCCGACTTGAATTATGAGAAAGCAAGCGAAGTGGCATCGAAGTTAAAAAACGCCGTGGCAATGAGAGTTGACGTGACAAAAGAAGACGAAGTCGATGCGATGACCCAGAAGGCCGTCGATACATACGGCAGGATCGATATATTCATAAACAATGCCGCTGTGGTCATATCAGGGGCAACGGATGAATTTGATGTAAATAAATGGCGTTTTGTACAGGATGTAAACCTTTGGGGATATTTCATCTGTGCCAAATCCGCAGTGAAGCATATGCTTAAAAACACTAACGGGGCTTCATTCATACAGATCAACAGTAAATCAGGTAAAAAGGGTTCTTTTAAAAACAGTGCATATGCCGCATCCAAGTTCGGAGGGATAGGCCTGACACAGAGCCTGGCTCTGGAATATGCAAAGAAAAATATACGGTTCAATGCGATCTGCCCCGGCAATCTGCTGAATTCGCCGCTGTGGGTGAACAGCCTTTTCAAACAGTATGCAGCAAATCAGGGCATCACTGAGGAGCAGGTAAAACAGAAATATCTGGATCAGGTCCCTATGGGAAGATCCTGCGAATATGAGGAT
>JBAYNV010000048.1:0-13342 GCA_041678685.1 Clostridia bacterium | reverse complement strand
TTTAAGCTCTTGATATTTTCGGTACTTTATTGTATATTATAAGTAAGGAAAGTAAGGAATGTAAGAACTATATCCTGCAAACTATCCAGAAAGGACAAGATAATGGAATTAGCAAAAATCACTTCAAAGGGACAAATAACGATCCCAATTGACATCCGTAAGAAACTTGGAGTAAAAGATGGTGACAAGGTACTTTTCTTCGAAGAAAAAGGACGGATATATATCATGAACTCTTCAATGGAAGCAATTAAAAAGGTACAGTATGCGTTTACCGGAGAGGCGGAACGTATTGGGCTGACTGATGAGCAGGCAGTGGTAGACATGGTCTCTGAAATACGTCATAAGAAAATCGATAAGTGATAGATGAGGATCATGTTTGATACCAATGTTCTCATCTCGCTTATGCTGTTTCCAAATGAACGTTTCAACGGCATGATGGAGTATGTATTCAGAGAACACAAGTTAGTGCTGTCTTCTCTTATAGTGGAGGAATTATGTGAAGTCGTAAAAGAAAAGTTTCCAAAAAAGATAAAGGCGGTTGATTGCCTTCTATCTGAAATGAGTTATGAGCTGGTATATGCTCCAAAAGAACTAAAGAGCGGTTTGTTTGAAATCAGAGACAAGACTGATTATCCGGTTCTATATATGGCAGTTATTGAAGATGTAGATGTTTTCATTACAGGGGGACAAGGATTTCAAGGATGTCAAACTAGAAAAGCCGGAAATCCTTTCCCCATGTGAGTTTATCATCAAATATATGTGACTGCTTAATGTAGCATAACTTGAAACAGTTATCTTTCATGATAGAATGTGTACATAAGGAGGGCTTACGATGCTGGAATCATTAAAAAAACGCGTTTATGAAGCAAACATGGATCTGGTAAAGCATGGTCTTGTCCTGTATACCTGGGGAAATGTCAGCGGCATCGATCAGAAAAGCCGCCTTGTAGTGATCAAACCAAGCGGTGTTGATTATGCAAACATGAAAGAAGAGGATATGGTCGTTTGTGACCTTGAAGGAAATATCATTGAAGGCAGAATGAACCCTTCAAGCGATACAAAGACGCATTTGGAACTGTATAAACATTTCAATGACATAGGCGGGATCGTGCACACGCATAGCACGTTTGCTACTGCATTTGCGCAGGCAGGAAGAGGAATCCTTCCATATGGCACAACTCACGCCGATTATTTCCGCGGTGAGATCCCATGTACGAGAGTCCTTACCGAAGAGGAAGTGAACGGTGATTATGAACGTAATACCGGTAAAGTGATCGTTGAAAGGTTTGAATGTATGGATCACAGCGCTGTTCCTGCATGCCTTGTTAAAAACCACGGGCCTTTTGTCTGGGGGAAAACGCCGGAGGAAGCCGTATATCATTCCGTTGTCCTAGAGGAAATTGCAAGAATGGCAGTTATCACCGAAACTGTGAATGCCGATGTACAGGAAGCAGACAAGTACCTTCTGGATAAACATTTTAACAGAAAACACGGGAAAAATGCTTATTACGGTCAGGATAAATAAACAGATATTTACATTTTCACGGCATATCTGCAAGGTGTTTTTTAGCTTAAATACATAAATATTTTTTTGTTGCTCAAAAGAAATTAATATGATTTAATATGTATGCGATACTGAAATTTACTATAGAAATTTAATAAGGTAAAGAGTATAATTCTGAGGATTAAGGTGCTGCAGACAGTGGGCAGGAATACCTGGCTTTATGCAAAGAGAAAGGAGATCCGAATCATGAAAAAAATATTTATAACAGAGAACGGTGCCGTAAAACAAATCGAAAAACCGCAGCAGGATTGCTGGATATCCCTTATAAATCCGACCGAAGCGGAAATGTCGGAGATCCTGGCTAATTTTGATATCGATGCAGATAATTTAAGGGCTGCTTTGGATGAAGAGGAACGCTCCAGAATTGAAGTTGAAGACAATTACACGATGATGATCATCAATATTCCTGCAGTTGAAGATCGCGGTGAAAAGGATCAGTGGTACGATACGATACCTCTTTCGTTTATAATGCTGAAAGATATGATAATAACCGTATGTCTTGAAGAAACACCTATACTTGATGCATTTATGAACGGACGTGTACGGGATTTTGATACGCATATGAGGACAAGATTCATATTGCAGCTGCTGTATAAAAACTCACTGCTATTTCTGCAATACCTGCATGAGATCGACAAGAAGAGTGATGTCCTGGAGGACAAACTACAGGGCTCTACCCAGAACCGTGAACTTGCAGCATTACTCAAACTGGAAAAAAGCCTGGTGTACTTTACAACAGCATTAAGTTCAAATGAATTGGTTTTGGAAAAACTGCTTAAGAATGAGAATATAAAGAAATATGAAGATGATATGGACTTTTTAGAGGATGTAATAGTCGAGAACAAGCAGGCTATTGAAATGACAAATATATATAGCGGGATATTAAGCGGAATGATGGATGCATTCGCTTCTGTTATATCTAACAACCTGAACATGGTCATGAAGTTTTTAACGGTATTGACCACAGTTATGGCTATCCCCACCATGATATTCAGCGCATATGGAATGAATACTGCACTGTCAGGAATGCCTTTCGCGACGAGCCAATACGGGTTCATTATCGTTATCGCCATTTCATTGGTAGCCAGCCTGATAGTAGCTCTTATCCTTGTAAAAAGGAAAATCTTTTGATCACTTATGAATATATTATTAGAAAATGCGAAAATATCCGAATATCATGGATTTAAAAGATATGACTTCTACTTAAGAGGTCATCTTTCTGTCGTCATTTGTCCGAATACGCCTGCAGATAGTAATAAATGGATATGGCGCGCTGAATTCCTGGGAGCTTTTGATCAGGTGGATGTAGCCATGATAGAGAAAGGTTATTATCTGGTATATTATTCTATCAGCAATATGTTCGGATGTCCGGCATCGATTAAAGCGATGAAGGATTTTTATGACTTCGCAGTTAATGAAATGGCCTTAAGTAAAAAGACAGTGATCTTTGGATTCAGCCGCGGAGGACTGTATGCCGTGAATTTCGCAGCCGCATATCCTGCCGCTGTTTCATCCCTTTATCTTGATGCTCCTGTTCTTGATTTAAAAAGCTGGCCTGGCGGTATGGGAACCGGAGATGGCTCACCAAACGAATTTACCGGATGCCTTAAGATATATGGCCTGGATAATGAGAGCATAAAAACATTCAGTGATAATTCCATTGATAAAGCCGCAGTTTTACTGGAAAACAAAATACCTGTAGCGATAGTTGCAGGAGACAGCGATACTACTGTACCGCATCTGGAAAACTGCGGGAGGCTGGCAGAATACTACAGGACCCATAACGGAACTTATATGTACATTTTAAAGGAAGGTTGCGGTCATCATCCGCACAGTCTTCCTGATCCTTCGCCTGTTGTTGATTTTTTACTGCAGCATTAACTGTATAGATATGGAGGATATTACTCTTTATCTACCATTCTTTGAAGCTTCTCTATATTCAGACCCACATCACAAGGACTGTGCGCATCGGAAGCGGTACGTATAGTAACGTTATACTGTTTCATGATCTTAAGCATCTTTGGGTCCATTCCTGATTCCGCGTTATACAGTCCGCGCGTATGTAAACCGCCGCTTTCTTCTGCATACATATCGTTTCTCTTCAATGCTTCTGCAAGCTCAATATATCGATCGGTAAGAGGGAAAGATGCCTTATGACCGAACAGTTTGATACTGTCAGGATGTCCTATGCCGGAAAAGATGCCGCTTTTTGCAAGATCGACTGATGTTTCAAAATACCGGCGGTATACATTATCCACATCGATGCCATTCCATAACTCTGGTATGTGATCATAAGCAAAACCGTCAATGAAATGAACGCTCCCAGTAACAAAATCCAGCCCCAGATCCTTGATATTTTTATATATAAATTCTTCAGAATCTTTAAAGTAACATACTTCCAGACCGAAATTTATCTTTACCGGCCATACATGATTACGCACTTTTTCGATCAGGTCCAGGTAATGAGAGATACCGTACCGGCCTGCTCTTTTGTGGAACCACTTATCTATATAATCACTGTAAGCGCAGACTCCATCATACATGGCAGTAAATTCATTGAAGAGATAACAGTGTTCAAGAAGGTATATCTCATCGATATACCTGTCCAGTGCTGTTTTTACAAACTCATTTATCCACTCCAATGTGTATGGGCCTTTTTCTATGTGTATATGCGCATCGATCATGATCTTCCTCCATGCTATATTACCGTTAAAGACTATTATTTATGATCTTTGATCAGCATCCTGATTATAAGGACAACAGCTGAAAAATATCCTATGATCGCAGCTAAAGGTATGCCTGAATATTGAGGCTGCATATCTGTTAGACAAATCAAACTTGCGCCTATTATGATAGCTGCCGTTATTACTCCTGTTGTGATCTTGTCAGCGATTTTTATATTTATCCTGTTCTGATCGTCAGAACTGGTCGTTTCCACGTTTACTTTAGTCTGTCCCTTAACAGTCATCTTTAGAATGTCTGATATCAGTGAAGGTATATCAAGGGATTTTCGCCCTGAAGCAAGAGCTTTAACTGACAGTTCGGAGAGTTCCTTTTTTATGTCTTTCATATCCAGAAAACCGTCCGGTATGCGGTTGGCTGTGATCTGTATAAGATTTATGTCAGGGCAGATATCCGCAATAACGCCTTCAATGGTAGCAATTCCGCGTCCAAGCATCGATACTCCTTTGGGCATAGATATTTCATGGGCTTTTGCCACCTCCATCACATCCTTGAATACATCCGTAAGATTCATACTGCCAAGATCGAGAGAGCCGTATTTGTCCAGTATTGTATCTATATCAGTATAAAGCTTGGAGTGATTGACTTTATTCTTTCCTTTTACGACTCCCATTGTAAGGAGGACATCCTTTATAGTACCTATATCATGCTCTGCGACGGCTTTGATAGCTGTTCCAAGAAGCTTTTGATCCCTTGACGAAAGCCTTCCCATCATACCCAGATCAATCCATATTATCTGACCTTCGCGTATCTTTATATTTCCCGGGTGAGGGTCTGCATGGAAAAATCCATCATCAATGATCTGTTTCATATAGTTGTTGACCAGTTTTGTCGCTATTTCTTTTATATCATAGCCATTCTTTATGAGCAGATCCTTGTCATTGATGGCATATCCCTCGATATACTCCATTACCAGTACTTTTGATGTCGTGAGGCTGTTATAAATATGAGGACAAGATACATAGGTCACATCATTGTTCAGTTCATAAAATTCCTCGGCATTTTTCGCTTCATTAAGAAAATCCATTTCCTCCTGTGCCGCATTCCAGAGTTCATTTATAACTACCTCAAAATCAATGACATCCGGTTTCATTCCCGCATGCCGGATCATCCCGGTCACACGTCGGATCAGTGCAACATCTTTTGCCATGATCCCATATATGCCGGTTCGCTGAACTTTTACTACGACCTGGCTGCCATTTTTAAGTTTTGCCATATGTACCTGGGCAATTGAAGCGGAGCCTATCGGTTCCTTTTCAAAAGAAGCAAAAAGCTCATCAGGATCTCTTCCGCAGGAATCCTCAATGACCGAACATACTTCCTCATAACTCATAGGGGCGACTTCAGAACGAAGTTTAATAAGCTCCTCGCAGTAGTTTTCAGGTATCATATCCGTACGCATAGACAGTATCTGCCCGAGTTTTACGAAAGTAGGCCCGAGATCCTCTAAAACAGAAACGAGCTTTTTAGGCGAAAAGTCATGCATCACATCGTGCCTGCGAAGAACCGATATTATCTGGTGAAGTCTGGTTCTGTTACTGTTTTGCATTCTACATCTTTACTTTATCTTTTTCGATCTGTGCGATCCTGGCTTTTAGCACTTTTATTTCATCAGATGTAAGCGTGTCCAGTTCGTTTAAAATATCAATTGCTTTCTTTTCCCCGGCTTTAGCTTTTTCTTTGACCGTTTTATTTATATCATGTTTTAATTCTTCGTTTATCACCTTACCCTGTTCGAAAGTGAGCTCACCCTTTTTAACGCATTCATCTATAATGGTTTTTGCTTTTTCAACAGTCAATGCAGCTGCGCCGATACCTGCCAATATCAATTTTCTCAGATCCTCTGATAATGAATCAGCCATCTTATTTCCTCCTTAATATTAACCATGTACAGAAGTAATATATCATTTTCACCTGTATAAATCAATTTATGACACGTACCGGTTAGATTTACAGATAGACAGGATCATCAAAATCCCGTAAAATAAATATATTACTATATGGAAAACACACATTCGGATCCGGATATTCCGATAATTACTTATTTGCAAAGGGGTGAATTATTATGATACCGCACAGCATCAGCAGAGAAGACCTTATAAAAGAACTTTCTACGGATATGATGAACGGACTGACACAAAAAGCCGCTTCTGAAGGCCTTGCCAGATATGGAAGGAACAAATTAAAGGAAGGTAAAAAGAAGACCAACGCGCAGCGTTTCTTCGGACAACTGAAGGATACTATGATTCTTATACTTATTGCTGCGGCGATAATATCCTTTATTACTGCCATTTATGAAGGTCAAACAAAGGGATTTTTTGAACCTCTCCTTATATTACTGATCGTTGTTATGAATGCCGTAATGGGTGTCATACAGGAAAGCAAAGCTGAGAAGGCTCTTGAGGCACTAAGGAATCTTTCCACCCCTCACGCAAGGGTCATCCGTGGAGGGAATGAAGAGATGATAGAGGCGGAGCTTCTCATCCCGGGCGATGTGATACGCCTTGAAGCAGGAGATATCATTCCGGCAGATGCCCGCCTGATTCGTTCGGCAAGTCTGAAATCTGAGGAATCCGCTCTTACCGGTGAATCTGTCGCCTCAGAAAAAGATGCAAATGCCGATGTTAATGAAACAGCGGCTTTAGGCGACCGTAAAAATATGGTATTCACGGGATGCAGCATAACGTACGGTACCGCTCTTGCCCTGGTAACAGGTACGGGTATGAACACGGAAATGGGTAAGATAGCAAATCTTCTTGCAGGTGAAGGTGATGTACAGACCCCGCTTCAGAAGAAGCTTGCAGACCTTGGTAAGTATTTGGGGATAGTAGCGCTTACGGCATGTGCGATAATATTCGTGGTCGGCCTTATCGACGGGATGAAAGTCATGGAAATATTCATGACAGCGGTTTCTCTTGCGGTATCTGCGATCCCTGAAGGACTGCCTGCCATCGTGACTATCGTTTTATCAATAGGCGTACAGCGTATGGTAAAGAAAAACGCTATCATACGCAATCTTCCTGCAGTTGAGACTTTAGGAAGCGCTTCCATAATATGTTCGGATAAAACAGGTACATTGACGCAGAACAGAATGACTCTTGTTGAGGCATATGTTGACGGCACAGGCTCTGAAAAGATCACCGCAAATAATTCATTTGGTGTTTTACGGCTTTTACAGTTCGGAACTCTGTGTTCTAACGGTACGGTCGTTTTTCATGACGGCTCAGAAAAGCATATAGGCGATCCGACAGAAACTGCCATCGTACTTGCAGCACACCGTAACGGAATGATCAAGGAAGATCTGAACAGAGATTATCCGAGAAGGGAAGAAATACCTTTCGATTCTGACCGTAAGCTTATGACCACAGTAAATGAAATAGACGGAAAATATATAGTCATAGTCAAAGGAGCTTTTGATGTACTTTCAGGCAGGTGTATCAAAGGTGATATAGACAAGGCAAAACAGGTAAATGACGAAATGAGCAGTAAAGCTATACGTGTTCTTGCCATTGCATACAAGGAAATAGAGGATGTCCCAAAAGAACCTAAGCCAGCGGATCTGGAAAATGATCTGATACTTATGGGATTGGTCGGAATGACAGATCCTCCTCGTCCTGAGGCCAAAGAAGCTGTTGCGATATGCAGAAAGGCAGGCATAAAGCCTGTTATGATAACGGGAGACCATGTTATTACGGCATCAGCGATTGCAAAGGAATTGGGCATACTTAAAGAAGGCGATGAGTCTATTACCGGAGTGATGCTTGATGCGATTACGGATGATGAATTCGATCAGCGTGTACGTCACATTTCGGTATATGCACGGGTGTCACCGGAAAACAAAATAAGGATCGTCCGTGCGTGGCAGCGTCAGGGCGAAGTCGTTGCTATGACAGGTGACGGGGTGAATGATGCTCCGGCATTAAAGGCAGCGGATATTGGATGTGCTATGGGTATTACAGGCACGGATGTAGCTAAGGGTGCAGCGGATATGACTCTTACCGATGATAATTTCGCTACAATAGTTGAAGCCGTTAAAGAAGGAAGAGGAATATATGCGAATATAAAGAAAGTGGTTGGTTTCCTTTTAGGTACAAATATAGGGGAAATACTGACTGTGTTCTTTGCAATGATCCTATGGAGAAAGACTCCTTTATTATCCATGCAGCTTCTGTGGATAAATCTTGTGACAGACAGTCTTCCTGCGGTTGCTCTAGGTATGGAAAATGTTGAACCGGGTGTCATGGAGCAAAAACCCAAGCCGAGAACAGAAGGGATATTTGCGCACGGTTTCGGTATCAGGATAATTCTTCAGGGATGTATGATAGCAATACTCACTCTGGTCGGGTTTATTTTGGGACAGAAAATCGAAGGCAGTCTTGAGGGAGGGCAGACTGTGGCTTTCTTTGTGCTTTCACTTTCACAGGTAGTACAGTCATTTAACATGAGGTCTGAGCATTCACTGTTCAAAACCGGTTTCTTTACAAACAGAAACCTGAATGTAGCATGCCTGATCTCAACGGCATTAGTAGCGCTCGTATTATTCACGCCGCTTTCAATACCCTTTGGCCTAATACATATGCAGAGAAACACTTACCTTATAGGGTTGGGATTGTCTTTGGTGCCTGTTGTACTAATGGAGATCGCAAAACTGTTCGGTCTTACGAAACATGAAAAGCGGTCCAAATGATATGCAGGTGAAGTTAAATACTATTTATCATCTGATGATAAAAATATTGATCAATCCCTTTATTAATTCACTATATTGTAGTATTATATGGTCGCAGGGAAATGTAATGCAATGAAGCGTCGTTTTCATGCACGGGGGCAGATATAAAAATACTATTGGTTATAGATCAATACTTTTCAGCTAATAACGGAATGACGATATCAGCGCGTAGATTAGGTGCAAAACTTTCCGAGCACGGAAATGAAGTCAGAATAGCAAGTACAGGTAAAAAGGAAGATACCGAATATCTTATGGAAAAGCAGTATATTCCGATCTTTGATAAACTTGTCACATCGCAGGGAATGACTTTTGCAAAACCGGATGAGGAGCTGCTCGAAAAAGCGATAAGATGGGCGGATATCGTCCACCTGCTTGTACCTTTTGCCTTATCACGGGCTGCGATGGAGATCTGCCAGGAATTTAATGTACCGTATTCAGCCGCATTCCACTGTCAGCCGGAAAATGTTTCATCCTCACTTTATCTTCAGAATGTGAAATTTGTAAATGACGGCATCTACTGGTGGTTCAACAGATATATATATCAGTATTGCAGGCATATACACTGTCCAAGCACATTTATTGCAGATGAACTTAGAAATCACGGTTACGAAGCAAATCTGTATGTGATCTCAAATGGGATAGAATCATGTTTCAGATACAGAAAGATCCCAAAGACAGAGGAGTTACAGGGCAGATTCGTGATACTTTCAGTTGGCAGGCTGTCAGTAGAGAAAAGGCAGGATGTACTTATACGGGCTGTCGCATATTCAAAACATAAGAAAGATATCCGGATAATGCTCGCAGGTCAGGGGCCCAGAAGGAAAATGCTAGAGCAGCTGTCGAAGGAGCTTGATGTAGCTGTAAATATAAACTTCTATACAAAAAATCAGCTGATGGATCTTATCGCCATGAGTGATCTGTATGTGCATGCATCAGATGCCGAGATAGAAGCGATGTCGTGCATGGAAGCCTTCGCAGGAGGACTTGTTCCAATAATAGCCGATTCAAAAAAATCAGCTACGCCTCAGTTTGCTCTTGACGAAAGAAGCCTTTTTACTGCCGGCGACCCATTAGCGCTTGCAAAAAAGATCGATTATTGGATGGAGCATGAGCATGAACGGAAAGAAGCGGAATACAGATACAGTGAAAGTGCAAAGGCATACGACCTGGATCAATGCGTATACAGAGTGGAAGAAATGTTTATGCAGGTCATAAATAACAGCAGGGGAGCTGAAAATGAACAGCCTGAATTCGGATACGCAAAATAACAATGAAGAAGAGGGACATGTGATACATATGCCTCACCCTTATGCATTTAAGGTCACTGAGGATTATGATTATCTGCAAAGAGGTCCGATAAAAACAGCCGGCAATATCATAATGCGCGTAATAGTCTTCATATTCTGTAACATATATAACCGAATAGTATTTGGGTTAAGGATCACAGGATACGAAAATTTGAAAGCACTCAGAGGTTCAGGTGCTGTTGTTATAAGCAATCATGTACATACGATGGACTGTACTTTTATAGACTGTCTGATACCGTTTAAAAGACTGTATTATGTTACACTGGAGGAAAATTTTCAGATACCGTTCGTTCGTCATCTGATACGTGTTTTAGATGCTGTTCCATTACCGTCCGGTGTTCATGCGATGAAGTATTTCATGGATAATATGGATGAAGCGATCAAATTCAAAAATATCGTCTGCGTTTATCCTGAGTGTTATCTTCATCCTTATCACAGAGGAATAAGAAAATTCAAGAGGGGAGCTTTCCAGATATCTGTAAAAAACAGCTGCCCTGTGATCCCGTTAGTGGTAACATTCAGGGATCCTGAGGGATTATATAAAATAATTAAGAAAAAGCCATGCGTGACGATCACAGTGCTTCCTGCGGTATTCCCAAAATCAACGGGTGATATGCATACTGATGTGTCTGTTTTAATGAATGAATGTTACGAAAATATGAGAGCGTCAGCTGATAAAGTATATAACTGATTTTTCATCACTTGCTTTTATTAAGGATCGTATCTTTTAAAAAAAGGATAGCTTCAGAATATCCGTCAAAGCCTTTACCGCATATTGTTTTTACGCAAACAGGAGATACATATGAATGTTGCCTGAAATCTTCTCTTTTCGATATGTCTGAAAGATGTACCTCGACTGTGGGTATGCTGACCGCTTTTATTGCATCCGGTATCGCTATGCTTGTATGCGTATATGCGGCGGG
Organism: Clostridia bacterium; assembly: GCA_041678685.1. Classification (GTDB taxonomy): domain Bacteria; phylum Bacillota; class Clostridia; order DUPQ01; family DUPQ01; genus DUPQ01. The sequence goes on along the minus strand of JBAYNV010000048.1, from coordinate 2,080 downwards.
GTTGATTATGATCCCGTCTGTCTTTTTATATGCAGACTGTATTATATCTACAATAACGCCTTCATGGTTTGACTGTACGATCTCGACTTCGACATTATTTGCCCTGCAATATCCTTCTATCATTTTTACAAGATCTTCATATGTCTGATGTCCGTATATTTCCGGCTCTCTTATGCCCAGCATATTGATGTTTGGTCCGTTGATAACTAAAAGTTTCATAATGCTAACAACTCCTTTATTTCCTCAACTGTATCATCAGTCGTTTTATTTTCTACAATATGGTCGCTCCATTCATTATATGCTTTTATTCTGCTGTTGTAGAGTATGAGAAGATCCCGGTTATATGACAGAGGCCTCCCTTTTGTTGCAAGAAGACCGATGTCGCGTTCAATAAAAATGACAGTACTGTTTTGTCTTATGAGGTCCCTGTTTCTTTCCTTTGTTACGGCTCCTCCGCCTGCAGCTATTACCGCACCGCTCAGTTTTGTATATTTTTCAAGCATTTCTGTCTCGATCGCTCTGAATTTTTCTTCTCCGTCATTTTTAAAGATATCGGGTATATCCTTTTCTGCGTATTTTACTATCTCTGCGTCTATGTCTATAAAAACACGGCCCGTTATCTTTGCAAGAGATGCGCCTATTGTTGTCTTGCCGCACCCCGGCATCCCTATCAGGATTATGCTTTTTGTCCTTTTTGATATTTCATCTGTGATCTTACCGATCACATGATCATCTATACTGATACCTGTAAACAGTTCGCTGGATTTCTTTGCCTGCGCGACAAGCATCGACAATCCGTTGAAAGAAGGGATCCCCAACTCCTCAGCATCCAGTATCAGTTTTGTTTTTGCAGGATTATATATCAGATCGAAAACGCATTTGCACTGAGGGAAATCCTTTATATCTATAACAGAAGATCCATTATTAGGATACATGCCTACGGAAGTCGCATTTATTATTATCTCACCGTCATAATGCCTGCTGATGTTCTCATAATTGTTCTCACCTTTACGTGATATCACGACCATCTCTCCTGCGTTCTGATCCGTTACGACTGCCTTGACTGTTGCGGCGGCTCCGCCGTCACCAAGAACAAGGACCTTTTTACCGGCTATTCTGATACTGCTCTTGCTGATCATATAGGTGAAACCGTAATAGTCGGTATTATCCCCGAAAAAAGTTCCGTCAGGCTTTTTGATAAGCGTATTCACGCTCATCAGTTTCTGCGCGGTAGGACTGAGTCCGCTGCAGTATTTTATGACTTCCTTTTTATAAGGAATAGTTACATTCAGTCCCGCTGTATCGGTATGCTTTAGAAAACTCTCAATGTTTTCTGCAGGCATTTCATACAGCTTATATTCATAATCACCAAGCAGTGAATGTATTTTCGGTGAAAAGCTGTGTGAGAGCTTTTCACCTATCAAACCGAATTTTTTCATTATATCAGCTCCGAATAGCTGCCAAGATACCTGAACTCCTCGCTCATCTCGTCAAGTTCGTTTATGACTTCAATAAACTGCTCCGAATATACAGGCGTTTCAAGATCAAAGTAAAACATAAATTCAAAATCACGGTCAGGAAGCGGTCGGCTCTCCAGTTTGACAAGGTTCAGGCCAAGCACATAAAAACGTGCGAGCACCTTATACAGCGAACCGGGCCTGTGCGCCAGTACCATCATTATGCTTGTTCTGTCAGCTCCGGGATATATCTCTATGTTTTTAGAAATACAGATGAATCTTGTGTAGTTATTGCCTTTATCCTGAACGGATTCGGCCAGACAATTCAAACCGTAAAGAGCGGCACATGCACGTGAAGAAAGCGCCGCTATATCGGTCCTGTCAGATTCCGCGACCATTTTCGCGGCTATGGCGGTATTTTCACATACGGTCACTTTGACATTGCCAAGTGTTCTTAAATATTCGCTGCATTGGCTTATCGCCTGTTCATGAGAGAATATTTCCCTGATCGCAGGAAGTTTAGTGCCTTTTTTTGCAAGCAGATTATGATCTACTTTAAGTCTTACGCTTCTTATTATATTGAACTTATATTTCATCATAAGGTCATATACCTTATTTACCGA
>JBAYNV010000047.1:0-13350 GCA_041678685.1 Clostridia bacterium | reverse complement strand
TCAGCATAGATTTCTATTTCTGAAAAGAAGGAGTGTTAAAATGAAGAAAATTCTAAGTATCGTTTTAGTATTAGTTATGCTTGTTTCTATGTTTTCACTGACAGGATGTGCAGCAAAAACGTATGAACTTGCAATGATCACCGACGTTGGGGACATCGATGACAAATCATTCAACCAGGGAACATGGGAAGGCATCAAAGCTTATGCTGAAGAGAACAAGATCTCGCATAAATACTACAAACCTGTAGAGGCTACAACAGACGCATATGTAGCAGCTATCGAACTTGCTATCGAATCAGGCGCTAAAGTAGTAGTTACACCGGGATTCCTGTTTGAAGAAGCTATCTATGTAGTGCAGGATCAATATCCCGAAACAAAGTTCATCCTTTTGGATGGAAGACCTCACACAGCAGACTATTCGACATACAAAACTTCTGCAAACGTATATTCAGTATTATATGCTGAGGAACAGGTGGGATATCTTGCAGGTTATGCGGCAGTTGTAGACGGATACAGAAGCCTTGGTTATCAGGGTGGTACGTCAGTTCCCGCAGTATGCAGATACGGATTCGGATTTGTACAGGGAGCAGAAGCAGCTGCTAAGGAATTAGGGCTTGCAAAAGGCGCTGTAAAACTCATGTATAACTATTCCGGAGACTTCGCTGATACCCCGGCTTCTCAGACAAGAGCAGCCAGCTGGTATGAAGCTGGAACAGAAGTGATCTTCGCAGCAGGTGGAAAAGTAGGCAACTCAGTAATGTCAGCAGCAGAGACAGCAGGCAAATATGTTATCGGCGTTGACGTTGACCAGTCAGCAGAATCGACAACCGTTATCTCTTCAGCAATGAAGGGATTGGCATCAGCAGTTCAACAGGCATTAACAGCATATTATGCTGGTAATTTCCCAGGTGGTCAGGATGTTACATTAGGCGCAGAGTCAAATGCAGTAAGCCTTGCTTCATTCGCAACATCAAAATGGAAAGTTTTCTCACAGGCAGATTATGATGCATTATTCGCAGCTCTTGCTGACGGAACTATTGTTCCGGAAAAAGACAATGACAGAACAGATCCGACAGTTCTTACTCTTGAATATGTTACATTGACATTCGTAGAATAAGCAGTAACTATCATATCTAAATCAAGAAGGTGCTCAGGCATCTTCTTTTTTTCTATTTAAATTTAAGGGTGGAAGTAATATAATTGATATCAGCTGTTTATCAGCTGCTTAGTATTTAAGCCAAGGAGTGATAATAATGGACTACATCATTGAGATGCTGCATATAAGAAAAGAATTCCCCGGTATTATTGCAAATGATGACATTACGCTTCAGATCGAAAAAAACGAGATACATGCATTGCTTGGAGAAAACGGTGCGGGTAAATCCACACTGATGGGTGTGTTGTTCGGTTTATACAGAGCTGAAGCAGGTACTATCATGTTGAGGGGTAAGGAAGTTAAAATAACCGATCCTAAAACGGCAAGCCATATGGGGATAGGAATGGTGCATCAGCATTTCATGCTCGTTGATGATTTCACTGTCCTGGAAAACATAATCCTTGGAGCCGAGACAACGAAAAACGGCTTATTGAAAATGGACGAGGCAAAGAAAAAAGTCGTTGCTTTAAGTGAAAAGTATAACCTGCAGATCGATCCTGATGCTAAGGTCTCGACCATATCCGTAGGTATGCAGCAAAGGGTAGAAATACTCAAGATGCTTTACAGAAATAACGATATACTCATATTCGACGAACCTACAGCCGTACTGACTCCCCAGGAAATAGATGAACTGATGCGTACCATGAAAAATCTTTCCAAAGAAGGCAAGTCCATCATTTTCATTACACATAAACTTGAGGAAATAAAGAAAGTGGCTGACAGGGTCACTGTTTTACGACGCGGCAAACTGATAGGGACATATAACGTATGCGAAGTTACAAAAGAAACATTAAGCGAAATGATGGTCGGACGTAAAGTCAAATTTACAGTGGATAAAGCAGATAAGATCCCCGGAGAGCCTGTTCTTGAAGTAAGGGATCTGGTCATGAAGACCAAGAGCAGCACAAGGAATAAACTAAACAGCATATCCTTTAAAGTGCGAAGAGGCGAGATCGTCTGTATAGCGGGAATAGAGGGAAACGGACAGACTGAACTTGTGTACGCCCTTACCGGATTATCTCCTTTTGACAGCGGTAAGATCCTCGTATGCGGTGAGGACTGGACAAAGAAGAGCATACGATACAAAAATTCCAACGGGATGAGCCATATCCCTGAAGACCGTCATAAACACGGGCTGGTATTGGAATATAACATGGCATATAATCTTGTGCTTCAAAGATATTTCACCAAGCAATTCCAGAAAAACAGCTTTCTGAAGAAGAAAGAAATATGGGATTATTCAGACCATATGATAAAAAAATATGATATAAGGAGCGGGCAGGGCAGTGATACGGTCGTTCGTTCCATGTCCGGAGGCAATCAACAGAAGATCATAGTTGCAAGGGAGATAGATAAAAATCCTTCCATTATGATCGCTGTGCAGCCTACAAGAGGATTGGACATAGGCGCAACGGAATTTATACATAATCAGATAGTTGCTGAAAGGGATGCAAATAAAGCTATTCTGCTCATATCTTTGGAGCTTGAGGAGGTCATGAACTTAAGCGACAGGATATTGGTGATCTATGAAGGTGAAATAGTTGGGGATCTTGATCCGAAGAAGATTACGATGCAGGAACTCGGCCTTTATATGGCAGGGGCAAAAAAAGATGAGGTGAAGGCATGAAAAATCCAAACCCGATAAGTGAATTTTGGGAAAACTTAAGCAGGAAGAAGGGAACGGCAAGTTTCCTGTCTTCTTTGATAGCTATCGGTGCCGGACTCATAATAGGGCTCGTGATACTGCTTTTAAGCAATCCGACTGAAGCGTTCAGCGGATTCCTTACCATGCTCGGAGGAGGCTTCAACAAGGGCTCGAAAAGCTTTGGAGACGTGTTGTATTATGCCACGCCCATCATAATGACAGGCCTGGCAGTGGGATTCGCATTTAAAACCGGTCTTTTCAACATCGGAGCAAGCGGACAGTTCATCGTAGGATCATATGCGGCTGTTCTGATAGGGGTAAAATGTACATATCTTGGCGGATGGCAATGGGTAGTAGGTATTCTGGCCGCTATGGCAGTAGGTTTGATATGGGGAGCTATTCCCGGAATATTGAAGGCATATTTCAATGTGCATGAGGTCATCGCCTCTATAATGATGAACTATATAGGTATGTTTTTAGTCAACTATATGGTAAAGCAGACCGTTTTAAATATCTACACAAGCAGATCGCTTCCTGTAGCGGAGACTGCCAATATGCCAAAACTGGGACTGGATAAAATATTCGTAGGTTCAAGCGTGAACAGCGGGCTTTTCATAGCTATCCTGTTTGTAATCCTGATTTTCATAATCCTTGAAAAGACGACGTTTGGCTATGAGCTTAAAGCATGCGGGTATAACAGGTTCGCTGCTAAGTACGCAGGGATAAACGAGAACAGGAACATAGTCCTCTCCATGTCGATAGCCGGCATGCTCGCGGCAGTGGGCGGAGCGCTTTTCTATCTTTCCGGCTCAGGTGTTTACATAGAGGTAGTCGATAAACTGGCCTCTCAGGGATTCACCGGGATATCGGTGGCATTACTTGGAATGAGCAATCCCCTGTCGATATTCTTCTCGGGAATATTCATTGCATGGCTCCAGGTCGGGGGCTTCTATATGCAAAGATACAGTTTCGTTCCGGAATTCATAGAAATAATAACGGCAATAATCATTTACTGCTCAGCAGCTTCCTTACTGATAAGAAATTATTTCGATATGAAAAAACTCAAGAAGGAAGAAAAAATGAATACCTTAAAGGGTGCGGAAAATACAAAAGGAGGTGACAGGTAATGGATATGCTTTATCAGCTTCTAAGACAGACCATGACTGCAGAACAGATTAACGCCCTTACTCAGGTAATGAATATGCTTTTTCTGCTTCTAAGACAGACCTTATTCTTTGCCATTCCCCTTATGGTCGTTGCCCTTGGGGCCATGTTCTCTGAGAGAAGCGGCGTTACAAACATCGCAATGGAAGGCATAATGATAATGGGAGGTTTCTGCGGCGTCTATTTCCTTAATCGGACTCAGGATGCGATGAGCGGACAGCTGCAGCTTATACTTGCCATGCTGATAGCTGTTTTAGGAGGCATATTATTCTCTCTTCTTCATGCATATGCTTCCGTCAACTTAAAAGCCGATCAGACGATCTCAGGAACAGCTTTAAATATGCTTGCCCCTGCTTTTACGATATATATAGCAAGAATGATCCAGCCTTCAGGTATCGCTAATGTAGCATTCAAAAACACATTCAGGATCGCTAAAGTTCCCGTTCTTGGAGATATTCCCTTTTTAGGAGATGTTTTCTTCACCGATACATATATATCCACATTCATAGGGATCGCTATCCTTATAGTCTCGACCATATTACTGTACAGGACCCGTTTCGGTATGAGGCTTCGGTCCTGCGGCGAGCATCCCCAGGCAGCGGATTCAGTAGGTATCAATGTTTATACCATGCGTTATATCGGCGTCATGATATCCGGAGCTCTTGCGGGACTGGGAGGTCTTATACTTACAGTTCCGATATCGACTGAATTCAAAGGCTCTGTAAACGGATACGGATTCCTTGCCATAGCGGTACTTATATTCGGGCAGTGGAAGCCTTTGAGGATATTGGGAGCCGCATTCTTCTTCGGATTCATGCAGACCATATCAGCGGCGTATTCCGCGATACCGTTCCTTCTAAATTTGAATATCCCATCGGAAGTATTCAAGATGGTACCGTATATAGCTACACTGATAGTGCTTGCATTCTCTTCCAAGCAAAGCAAGGCACCTAAAGCAGCCGGTCAGCCATATGACCAGGGAGCAAGATAATAAATGAGAATGTATGATATTATCGCCAGAAAGCGCGATGGCTTAGAACTGGGCGATGAAGAAATAAAATATTTTATAAAAGGCTTTACTGAAGGCTCTATTCCTGATTATCAGGCTGCGGCACTTCTTATGGCTATATATTTTAATGGAATGAATGACAGGGAGACGACTACTCTTACTTTGGCCATGGCGGACTCGGGAGATAAAATAGACCTTTCCTCCGTCGGCGGGATAACGGTGGACAAACACAGTACCGGCGGTGTCGGTGACAAGACTTCCCTCATAGTCGCACCTTGCGTGGCCGCTCTTGGCTTCAAGGTCGCCAAAATGAGCGGAAGGGGGCTCGGACACACAGGAGGGACCGTGGATAAACTGGATTCCATTCCGGGATACAGAACCTCCCTTGATAAGAAAGAATTTTTGAAAAATGTAAAGGATATAGGGATAGCACTGGTAGGACAGACAGGTAATCTTGCACCTGCGGACAAAAAGATATATGCACTTCGCGATGTTACCGCAACGGTCGGATGCCTTCCTCTTATAGTATCGAGCATAATGAGCAAAAAGCTTGCCGCGGGATCGCATAATATCCTTCTTGACGTAAAAGTCGGCACCGGATCGTTTACTCCCCTATTAAAAGATGCAAGGAAACTGGCTAGAAAAATGGTCGACGTCGGAAAGCTTTCAGGCAGGAATATATCCGCTCTTATAACCGACATGGATGTACCTTTAGGTAATGCGATAGGAAACAGCATGGAGATAGTTGAAGCATGTGAAGTGCTGCAAAACAAAGGACCAAAGGATCTCACTGACATATGCATCGCGCTTGCTTCCAATATGGTCAGATTATGCAACAACAAGCCTTATGCTGAATGCAGAAAGATGGTGCTCGGAACATTTGAGGACGGGAGCGCATACAATAAATTCAAAGAACTGGTAAGCAGACAGGGCGGGGACACCAGATATCTTGACGATCCTGCACTATTTAAAAAAGCCATATACACCTTCCCTGTGAAGGCAAAGAAAACCGGATACATATACAGTATGGATACAGCGGCAATAGGTGAGGTATCTCTCATTTTAGGAGCAGGCAGAGAGAAAAAGGAAGATAAGATCGATTACGAAGCAGGTATATATATATGGCACAAGACTTCCGATCATGTTAAAAGAGGGGATGTTCTGGCTACATTCTACACCAACAGGATCAATGTATTGGATGAAGCCCACAGGATATATACGAATGCTGTAACGATATCGGAACAACCGCCAAAATCATTAAAACTTGTATACCAATTAGTAAGATAGAATAGTATAATATGTAAAGTTGGAGTTGTGATTATATGGCGAAAAAGAAGATCAGATTCAGTTTAAGAAACAGGCAGCACAGAAATACCTTGATAGTTATTTCCGTTGTGTTGATCGTTACAGCATGCATCGCTGTCTTATTTTTATCTCTTAAAAAAGACTACAATGATACTGAGGGGAATTCGCCTTCGAATATAAGCAACACAGGACTGGCAGCTATTGAAGACGGCTTTATTTACTATACTAAATTCGATTCCGGATTTAAAATATTCAAGTATGATATATCCAGCAGGTCAGAGAAATATGTGTGTGACGGATACGCAAAATATATCAATGTTTTCAAAGGATATATCTACTATATAGACGGTAATGTGGGTACTGTGAACAAAGTAAGCACTTCAGGTTCAGATCCGCAGCTTCTTGTGGACAATATGTGTTCTAACCTGTATGTCACACGTGATCACATTTACTACATAAACAGGGAACTTGGGAACAATATATACAGGATGGGAACGGAGGATCTGAGCACATCAGTAATTTGCGATGCCTCTGTAAACAATATGATCATGGACGGCGTATATATCTACTATACGGATCTTACCGGCAACAACAGCATAAACAGGGTAAACATCCAGAACGGTGAGAAGGAACTCCTTTATGATCAGCAGACCACTTTCTTCGCTGTCATCGGTGAATATGTTTATTACACAAACATCAGCGATGAATCATATGTTTACTATATGGACCTCGATGGAACGAATAAAGAAAGGCTGAATGGCGTAAAAGGCTGGTATCTTGCAGCTGCATCCGGCGATGACGAATATCTCTACTATAAATCAAATCTGGGCAGTATCTCAAAAGTAAATCTGACTACACTGAACCAGACGACTGTTGTTTTTGCGGACTGTGCATATATAAACATCATCGGGGATTATATCTTCTACCTTGATCAGGATGATGATAACATATATATGACTGACCTAAAAGGCGGGGATCCGGTCATCATATACTGATGTTATTACAAAAATTACTGATTTATTATGCCATTTGTTGTATCATTGAACTATGAAAATTATCTTTAGGAAAGCTATCATATGCCTTGTAATACTGTCTCTGACCTGCTCTGCATCATATGTTTTTGCAGGGGGAAGTGATTTTGAGATCAATAATTACTATTGGCTGTATTCATCGGCTATTCCCGCCGCATGGAAAGAAATCGCTTCCTATGAGACTTCCCCTGTCCTTGTGGCTGTAATAGATACAGGGATAGAAATAGATAACCCGCATCTTGCCGGCAGGATAGACAGCAGAGGGCGTAATTTCACGTTATCCGGCGAACAGGCTGATTTTAATGATATCGAGGGACATGGGACTGCGGTTTCGGGTATTATCGCCGCTTTACCCACAGAAGAGAAGAAATATGTCGGTGCCGCGGGAACACTGGATATAACGATCCTGCCATTAAAGATATATAACGACAGAACGGCATCGACTGATCTGCCTTACATAACAAATGCCATCTATTATGCAATAGAACTGGGTGCGGATATTATAAATATAAGCATCGATGTCCCGGTTTACAGCGAGGCTTTGGAAAAAGCATGCCTTTTTGCTTATCAGAACGGGATAATAGTAGTTGCTCCTTCAGGCAACAAAGGAAACGAGTACTATGCTTTTCCCGCTTCATGCAGCGGCGTCATATCGGTAGGATCTTTATCTCTGTACAATCCTGGATATTATCTGTCATCTCCTTTCTCGTCATTCAACGACAAAGTCGATATATGCGCAGAAGGCGAGGATATCTATACAATAGGTCTGGACGGAACATATAAATACATGAGCGGGACATCATTTGCATGCGCCATAGTTACCGGCGCAATTGCTGTTATGAAAGCCATCAACAGTGATCTGACGCCTTTTGAAGCGGAAGCTATCCTTAAAGCGTCTGCTGATAAGCTTTCAGACACCGGAAGAAACAATTATTACGGCTACGGAAGGCTGGATCTTCTTTCTGCTATCAATACAGACATCGAAGATCTGATTTATCAGTCTTTTACTGTTGATGAAGAACAACCCGCAGATACAGCTGAGGAAGAACCCTTTACTTTTGAATACAGGGATCTTAAAAACACCATGGCGGTGGGGCTTTCGTTTGGCGTATGGCTTGACGGTAACAGTAATGCGAAATCAGTAGGTGACGATTCTTTCGGCAAAGCCGATGTCAGTACGTGGGGAAATCTGACAGGCATCACTACCGGAGATTCATTCACAATAGGCATAACGGCTGAAGGCAAGACCATATATACAGGTTATGCGGATTCTTTTGCGCTCAATACGGCACACTGGTCTTCGATCAAATACATATCATCAGGCAGCTATCATACAGTCGGCGTTACAACGATCGGTACCCTTGTATCAGCGGGAAGCAACAGTATGGGGCAATGTGATGTGAGCGTGGTCGCAGGCGTCAAGTCAGTTGACTGCGGCGCTCTTCATACCGCATGCTTAAGAAGCAACGGAACTGTCCGGTGTGTGGGATCCAACTTTTTCGGAGAGAGCAACACCTCGTTATGGAGCAATATAGTATCTGTGGCAGCCGGCAACGGCTTTACTCTTGGACTGAAGTCTGATGGCACTGTTGTTGCAACAGGAAATAATACGTTCAGACAGACGGATGTATCTTCCTGGACACATATCATCGAGGTGTTCGCAGGCCCGGATTATTCAATAGGTCTCAGATCCGACGGTACATTGGTTTACACAGGTATAAAATCTGATATTTCTGAAACAGTAAGCACTCTTACGGATGTATCTGCTATTGCATGCGGAACAGATTTTATGATCGTTGAAACGAACGACGGTATCGTCAAGATCATAGGTAATGTCTATGCTGAAACAAGGTCGACAAACGAAATATATCTTTATGATTTTACGGATACGGATGATACTTATTGGGCATATGAATATATAAGCACGATGGGGCGCCTGGGTATAGTGAATGGAATGTATATTGGCGAGAGCGCAGTATTCATGCCGTATGAATATATCACAAGACAGCAATTCCTGAAGATCATTATAAAAGCGACAGGCATCTCATCTGAAAACATCGATACCGATCTTTCTGCCTTTGTTGATGTCGCTGATATAGATGAATGGAGCCTGCCATATATCAAAGCAGCATATCGCTATGGTTTTCTTAAAGGTTCTGATGACGGTCAGGGCAATCTCTATATTTATCCGGATAATAACATAACCAGAGCGGAAGCTATGGTCATTATAGGGAGAGCTTTTGGCATTTCAGGATTCACGCCCGCACAGTATTCGGACAACAGCGAAATTCCCTCCTGGGCTTTTGATGCATTATCATATTATACCCAGGCTGAGGTCATGAACGGATATCCGGACGGTACCATAAAACCGTATACCTATTTATCCAGAGCCGAGACTTCCGTTATCATATACCGGCTGTTCACGAAAGTAATAAATACTTATGAGAAAGATATAACCGAATGAAAAAAATTATACGCTTTACGATCTGTATCATTATTATTTTGATGTCCTTCCTTTTTACGGCATGTTCGCCGGTGACAAGCCCTTCATCATCCGACGCAGTTTCCCCTTCTGTCTCAGAAACTGCTATAGCGGAACCGTCACCCGGGCAGACTGAGGATGTTATCCAAAATGAAGAGGATGTCATAAGGATAAAGCTTACGGCAATTGGTGATATCATGAGCCATTACACACAGATACTGGATGCATATGACAGTGGATCCGATACATATGACTATTCTAACTCACTGCAGTATATACAGTACTATACAAAAGCATCGGATATAACGATAGGCAATCTTGAAACGTCCATGGCAGAAGGTGCATATACCGGATATCCTACATTCAATACCCCGGCTGCGCTTGCGAAAAATCTGAAGGATATAGGAATAGACATGCTGAGCCTTGCCAATAATCACTGTCTGGATAAAGGTTTCGACGGTCTTGTTTCAACGATCGAAAATGTAGAAGCAGCAGGATTGGATCACATAGGGACTTATGGTACGCAAGAGGAACGCGACGAGACACATGGAATACTGATCAGAAATGTGAACGGTATAAATATCGCATTTCTGTGCTATACATACGGTACGAATTATATCTGGCTTCCTGAGGGAAAGGAATTCTGTGTGAACCTTCTTTTTTCCGATTATATGGGAGCAGCTTCACAAATAAACACAGAGCTCATACTTGATGACCTGGAATATATCAAAACACAGGACGTGGATCTTATAGTCAGTCTTATACACTGCGGAACGGAATATCAGAATATACCGAACGAAAAGCAGGAGGAAGTAGCGGATTTCCTGTTTAAAAACGGAGTGGATGTGATAATAGGAAATCATGTGCATGTCATACAGCCAATGGAAATGAGGACGATAACGACCAATGAAGGACAGGAGAAAAATGTCTTCATATGTTACGCACTGGGTAATTTCATGTCGAATATAACCAGAAAGGTCAATACTCTTACCGGTCTTATACTTAATCTTAATATTGAAAAAGACCTTATATCAGGAAAAACCAGCATAGTGGATTACGATTATGTGCCTTTATATATGCTCACCCCTGAATGGGGAGGATCAAGGTTCTATGTTCTTCCCACACATGCATTCGTCAATGAATATCTAGGTGGAACAAGTAAGCTGATAAACGAAAAGATATACACGGATATGTGTGAGTCGCTGGATATATGTGAGTCCGTACTAGGCCGGGAACACGATTATTACTATATAGAAAGAAAATAAAAAGGATGTGAAAATTCCACATCCTTAAATCTGTCATTGTGCAGTCATGTTTTACTTCTGGCTGCTTTCTTTATATTTCGTCCTTGTTCTCGTCGTCGGATCTAGTATCTTTTTACGTATACGTAAATTCAAAGGCGTTATTTCAAGCAGCTCGTCTTCCTTTATATATTCCATCATCTGCTCAAGGCTCATTCTCTTGGGAGGTGAAAGTCTTAATGCATCGTCTGAACCTGATGCCCTCATATTCGAAACGTGCTTTTTCTTGCATACATTTACGGTTATATCCTCACCTTTGGGATCTTCTCCTACGACCATGCCTTCATATACTTCCTCGCCCGCTCCTATGAATAATACTCCTCTTTCCTGAGCATTATACAGTCCATATGTTATTGCCGTTCCTGTTTCATATGCTATCAGCGCTCCTGTAGCTCTGTAGTCTATTTCCCCCTTATACGGAGCATATCCTTCATATAAGGTGTTGAATATACCTTCACCCTGGGTATCAGTCATAAATTCATTTCTGTATCCGAACAGCCCTCTTACCGGTACAAGAAACTCCATACGCATCCTGCTTCCTGTAAGATCCATACACAGCATTTCGCCTTTTCTTCTTCCCATCTTCTCGCATACGGCACCTACGCTGTCAGAAGGCACATCAATATACAGATGCTCTATCGGTTCCTGCTTTGCTCCGTTGATGGTCCTGTAAAGAACCCTTGGCGTGCTAACCTGGAATTCATATCCTTCTCTCTTCATCGTTTCTATCAGTATCGAAAGATGCATTTCGCCTCTGCCCATTACTATGAATGCATCCGCAGTAGCGGTCTCATTTACCTTAAGTGACATGTCTCTCATCGTTTCCCTGAAAAGACGTTCCCTTAAATGTCTTGATGTAACGAACTTGCCTTCTCTTCCGGCAAACGGGCTGTCATTTACGGAGAATGTCATTTCTATGGTAGGCAGCGATATCTTTGCAAATTCTATTGCTTCGACTTCGTTTACATCACAAATCGTGTCTCCGATGGATATTTCAGGTATTCCTGAGAATGATATTATGTCCCCGATAGTCGCTTCCTCAATGGGTGCTCTTTTGACTCCTTCAAAACCGTATATATTGGTTACTTTAGCCTTATAGAATGTCGCCTGATCATGATAATTCACGACCGCAACGTCTATATTCTGCTTTATAGTACCTCTTTCTACTCTTCCTATTGCTATCCTGCCTACATAATCGTTATAATCTATGCATGAGATCAGTACCTGCAGCGGTTTTGTTTCATCTCCCACAGGAGGATCTATATGCTTAATTATCGTTTCAAACAAGGGTTCAAGATCAGTGCCCTGTACATCGGCAGAATATGAAGCTGTCCCTCCCTTTGCTGAACAGAACACATATGGGCTGTCAAGCTGTTTATCGTTTGCATTCAGTTCCATAAGTAATTCAATTACTTCATTCTGAGTCTTTGCTATATCCGCGCCTTCTCTGTCTATCTTGTTTATAACAACAATGACTTTATGATTCAGTTCCAGAGCTTTGGAAAGCACAAAACGGGTCTGAGGCATCGGACCTTCAAAAGCGTCAACGAGCAGTAAAACACCATCGACCATCTTAAGTACGCGTTCGACCTCGCCGGAAAAATCAGCATGTCCCGGTGTATCGATTATATTTATCTTTGTTGTTTTGTATCTGACAGATGCATTCTTTGCAAGAATCGTGATTCCTTTTTCTTTTTCAAGATCGCTTGAATCCATGAATCTTTCAGCAACGACCTGATTTTTTCTGAATACGCCTGACTGTTTCAGCATGGCATCGACCAGCGTGGTCTTGCCGTGATCAACATGGGCTATTATCGCTATATTTCTTAAATCTTCTCTACGCATTTACTCTTCCCTCTAAGTTTTCAATTTATTATACACCTTTAGCAAAAAAAGAAAAGATTTTTGTTCATAAATTGTCATAGTGATGATACAATTTACGTATATCGCGTTTAAGGAGTATATAATGAAAAAATTTGCATTTATCGGAGGCGGAAGTTTTGGGTTTACAAGAGGTCTCGTAAAAGATCTTCTTACTTTCCCGGCTTTTTGTGATGCGCACTATGTGTTGATGGATATAGACCCGGAAAGACTGGAATATATCCGGCAGGCTGTTCAGAAAATAATCGATGCGGGAAAGTATCCGGCAAAGGTAACAGCCACGACTGACAGGATAGAAGCATTGAAGGATGCTGACGGAGTACTTTGCACGATCCTCAACGGTGATGTCGATGTATGGCAATATGACATCCTGATC
>JBAYNV010000046.1:0-13484 GCA_041678685.1 Clostridia bacterium | reverse complement strand
TTCCGAAACAACATCGATCGATGTCTTTAATCCCGACTCCTGTGCATGATGCAGCAGCTGCGCCATCTTCGTTCCATAAACAGGATCAGGCGAATCAAGGGTATGAAGAAGCAGTATGTACCCTATATGGAATATCTTTGCGTTTATACGTGAAAAATCTATATCTTCAAGATTAAAAGAAGCATTTGCCCCTCTGTAATGAAAAAACGTGCGCTGCTTTGTCACTGTATCGGCCATCACCGCGGTAAAAGACGTTATACCTTCTCTTTTGACTGAAGTACTGTCTATATTGGAAAAAGCATTCAGCTTTTCCAGTACCATATCGCCTTCCGTATCCGTGCCTACCCTGCCTATTGCAAAAAGAGGTATATTTCTATCCAGATGCGCGAGACTCATTATGACATTGCATAAAGCTCCGCCTGTTGAATAGGAAATACCGTCAAGGATAGTTGTAAGCTCTCCGGGTTTTGGAAACCCGCCGATCGGATAAGAAATATCCATTACCATGTTTCCTGCAACTGCTATACCGTTTCTCATATCACTGTCTCCCATAAAGGTAAGTATATATCAGTGACTTCCTGTTTTCAACATTGCAGACATAAAAAATACCACCCGTGAAGATGGTATCTGGTAGAGACATTGGGGCTCGGACCCAAGACCTCTCGCATGTGAAGCGAGCACTCTAACCAGCTGAGCTATGCCTCCAAATATATAAATATCTTAATCATTTATGGCCTTGCAGTCAAGCGAAACATGAGTCCGTTATATATTTTCACTTCAGCAGTAAATGCAAACCGTACTTAAAAATCCTTTGTTATCTCTTTCTTATACTGAATCTCCAGGGAAAATCCTTAGCTTCTTCAGCATAATCTATGTTCATTCTTTTTCCGGTTTCTATATCCTCAGGCAGGACTTTCTCACCTTCTTCGATATATATATCCGGTCCGAACAGATCCAGTCCGTTATGCTCTTTGGTTATTCCAAGAACCTTACACAGTTTGCCCGGACCGCTTATACCCCCTGTTCCCCTTATAAGTACTGCACACGGCTCCCCTTCTTTTTCAGTTACTACATTCAAACAGCAGTACATGCCGTATATGAGATAAACATATATGTGACCGCCTTCTTTGAACATCGTTTCAGTTCTTTTTGTCCGTTTATACCCATAAGCATGACATGCTTTATCAACAGGCCCTATATATACTTCAGTCTCCGTTATGACCGCCCTTTGGCCGTTCAATACCAAGACCTTTCCCAAAAGATCCTTAGCCACATCCAGTGTAGGTCTAAGATAAAAGCTTTTATCCAGTATGTTCATTTTTTTTCTTCTCTTTTTGATGTAAAAAATCCGCTTATAATGGCGGCACAACCATCCTCCATTATACCGCCCTGAACATTCACTATATGGTTGAAAGGCGTGGTAAATACGTTCAGTACAGACCCAGCGCATCCGGCTTTTTTATCATATGCGCCAAAATAGAGATTTTTTATCCTTGCCTGTATAATGGCTCCCGAACACATCAGACACGGTTCACAGGTCACATAAATATCGCAGCCATCAAGAAACTGTGTTTTGAAAAAATTGCATGCCTCTTTTATCGCTAAAATTTCAGCATGCATCGTCGCATCTTTTAAGAAATATCTCATATTGTGAGCTGAAGATACTATAATTCCGCTCTTCACAATCAATGCACCTATCGGAACATCATTATGAACTAATGCCTTGGAAGCTTCTTCCAGGGCAATATCCATAAATTTATCGTGATCCATCTATGCTTTCAGTTTTTTGATCCCCGCAAGGCATGCCGGACATAAATTTGCGCCTCTGAATGTTACAAGGTTATCAGTTTCTCCGCATAACTTGCAACGTGTGTTGTATTTCTTCACAGCGATACAAGAACCGTCAAGGAACATTTCTACCTCATTCTTTACATCCATATCGCATTTCTTTCTGTACTTCTTAGGCAATACTATTCTTCCTAAGGGATCCAGTCTTCTTACTACTGTCGTATAGATCGCTTTTCTTACCATTTTGATACCTCCCTGTAATTTTGGTGCACCCAAGAGGACTTGAACCTCCGACCTGCGGTTTAGGAAACCGACGCTCTATCCAGCTGAGCTATGAGTGCCCGTAAAATACATTCTACCTTTACTTACGCATATTGTCAAAACCTTATTTTAAAAAAACTTACTTCCTGCTTACTTTTTTTTATGCGTCCTATAATACTCAAAACCTTCAAGGGCTGTTTGGATATTTTCATAAGGCACTCCCGGAGTGCATGAACTGGAAAATGACAGAAACAATCCGGTGTCGGGACCGTTTTCCACTAAAAACCGGATCTGAGCGGCAATATCCTTTGGAGTCCCCATTGGCAGTTCACGTGTTACCGACACCCCAGCCTGTATGACCATGCTTTTACCGTTTTTCGCAATCATACGGCATATCTTTACATAATCCATGCCGTCTTCATACTGGAATCCCTGAAATCCGTTGACTCCCGCTTCAAGAAGATATGGTATCATTTCCATGAGATTTCCGTCACAGTGCCATAAAAGAGTAAAATCCGCATCGACAGCCGGCGAAATGGAATCCAGAAAAGCAGGATACCATGCACGTTCAAGAGTATGCCGGTCCACAAGCAAACCTCTCGAACTGGCCATGTCATGATCAAGACGATGGTATTTTGGAAGACCTGCCTTTATATATGCATCGACGACCGCCTGATTGTTTTTTTTTGCATAGACCCCCTGAAGGGTGAAGTACCGGTCGATCACTTCAGGATAAAGGGAATATGCCATGAAGTAGTTTTCATACCCGTATGCGGCATAAGACAGTACGGGGAATATGATATGGCCATATCCCGTCTTTAAAATATCATCACCCAATAACTGCTGGATCCTAGATTCGTTATTTACCGCATTCTGGCCGCATGCGGCTGCGTTAAAATCCAGGATCGCTTTCTCCAGCTGAGGGGTCCTGAAACGCTCTATGTGCTCAGCGACAGATTCAGGTGAATCAATTTCGATCCCTTCCAGTATGATACCTGCATCCTGTGTAATGTTCTCATGACCTTTATTACCTATACGAAGAGGATTTTCAGCCAGATACTGATCGACCATGCATACGCCTGCATTCTGAAGCATTTTTACATAGACTCCGTGCGGATCATTCCTGTAGTCACCCGGTTTCACGTTCGCTATCCGCTCGATCACTGAATGCTCCATGATATGCACAAGCCCGGTCGGAGTACCTGATGTCTCTGTCCGGTTGATGCAGTCATATGCCATACGCGCATTTGTTTTAAAATCTCTCATGCAGTTTCCTTTTTTTAAGGTCTTCAAAATCCTGTCGTCGTTCATAATAATTAAAGCTGTCAGTTTAATTATATGATATTGACAGAAAAGTATGTTAATCTCTATTAATACTACGTATCCTTCTTTAAGTAGTCAAGCATTTTTAGACATATGCGGATAGGCTGTACTTCGATCAGATATGAAGCAAGCATTAAAACTGCCGGTACGCAGTCAACAAACAATGGGTCGCGTTGAAAAGCCTTACAGTAAGCCAGAGTTACATAAAATCAGTTATATCTGTATATAGCGGCAACGCCGGTGGAACCAGGTATTTTATCCTTTGGAACGATCACTACACTGCCCTTTTTCTTAAGTACTGATTCTGTCAGACTGTCCAGAATATCGCCACTATCCGGATCGTCCGCATTTCCGTATTTTATTTTTCCGTTAACGCTGTCTATCGTCCCATATACGATCCTGTTTTCTTCAATCAGGATCGTTTCGATCCGGCTTTCATATGCGGCTCTGGCAACTTGCATAAGATCACTCGATCCCATCGATTCCGCTTCCGCCTTTTTATATGCCTCTATGATCATATCTGTTTTTTTCAGATCTAAGGATGCGATAACTTCTATAAATCTGTTCTGCAGCTGCTCAGCTTCGACCGAATCATAAGAACAGTCTATGCTCTCTTCGATCATATACGGGTTACTGCTCAGATTTTTAAATTGTGTATGATACTCTTTTAATGAAACTAAGATCAATGGCAGTTTTGATACTTTAGAATAATTGTCGTATACATAGCGATCTACATATCTGAAATATTTCTCGGTATCCTTTTCGTCTTCATCTTTTTTATCTCCACGGCCATGGTATACGGCAGTCCTGCCGGTGCCTCCAAAAGATCCCTGGGTCAAAGACGGTTCGGTCTTCTGATTCCCTAATACGGCCTCCAGTGTTCTTGGAACATCAGGATCTATTTCGATCTTTGATAAACCATATCTGTTGCCTTGGTACAGCGAAAAATTATTACTGCTCAATTCCAGTAACTGATAACTCTCTACGGACTGAAAAGCCTGGATAAGCGGTTTGATATGAAAGCTGCTTCTTACCGTTACATATCCTTTTACCGGGCTATGCAGTTTATATACGATACACCTGTTTTTGTTAGCCAGGACGGCAATCCCATCTAATGTGTTATTCCAAAAATCCCTGTCCTTTTCGAGTTCATAAAATGGTTCCATGATCGTATCGACGATACACTGTTCATTTTTCTGCTTTAATAAATTTACGATCTCCCTCAATAAATTTTTAAACTCTATAAGGTCCTGCCTGTTCTCGGGGAAACGCCTGTGTGTAGGCTGATACAGAGAAATATTCGGGCCTTCATCATCTGGTAACATATCATTGAGAAATTGATCTGTGATTTCATATAACATTTTATAGTCCTTTCTATACATAATAGTTTAACCTTATTGTCTAAATTCATAATAAATACTCCAAAGCCAGCAATTACACCTATCTATCTTCCTTACTCTACAATTTATTCATATTATTATTCTAATAATACTATATATCTTTTGAAGTAAAATAGATAGTATTAAATAATCGTTCATTAATTATAACTTTCTAAGTCAATTCCCAAAGTAAGTTCCACAGTGGATATAGCTGTGGTATTTAGTCCGGGAAATTTCCTTGAAAGAGTGAAGATTATTAGCAGACTTCAGAAGAGGTGAGCTATGGGAATAATATCGTTGCATTCACACGTAATAAATGACAATATATCCGTGCAAGAGCAACAAAGGAGATATTTATGGCCTGTACAAAACAGATCAAAGAACACCTAGAAAGATATGGAGGAATCATCACAACACAACCTGTCAATTACAGATTTGTCAGTGTATTTGACAATAAGGAAATTAGAATTAAAGCTTATCCAATGGAAACCATACTTTCAGAATAACTACAACCCATCTATACAAGAGGCTTTCTGAACAGCTGCAGTAAAGATTTATATGATCTGCATATTCTATACCAACTACGTAATGAGGAAATAGATAATGCGGCACTTAGGAAGCTTGCATACAGACTTTTCGTTATCGAAGAACGGAATTTGCGCTGCCGAAAATAAAGGGATTGTTGACAAATCTGGGAGAGGACGAAACATTTATTAAACGATGGAAAGCTTATTCAAATAAAAATTCCTATGTTCGTGGAATTACCTTTAAAGAGGTTATCGACAGCTCATTCAAACTAATTGAGCTTATGAATAAGTGAACTACATCGGCAATTGAACAACCGAGGATTCCCGCTTTAATATCCTAAATACTTGTCTAGCATCATGAAATCCAGACAAACACATGAGCAAGAGAGTAATATTTTTTGCATCGTAAACATTATTTATATTATTGGGGAGATTTATTATAGTGATTGTACCGATTATTCTAAGAAAAGTTTAGTTAAAAGGTTTTTGTAAGTAGGGGTAATTGATGAGAACCATGCTGTACAACCTTCAAGCATTCGAGTCCTTTAAGAATTTATTTTTTGCGTCTGGTGAGTAAGGGTAAAATTGTTGATGCTGGAAATGGAAAATATTCTGTTGTTATAACAATGATATGATCTCGCAATTATGAAGCTTCTGTTTCACCAGATACTTCGCAATACTCCTTAAATACGAATCAATGGAAGCTATCTGTGGCTTCCATTAAATAAGGATCTTATTATCAACTTGTATGTATAAACCTATCTCAGATTCTGATAAGCTCCATTACTTATGTTACACTTGTAACTTTATTATCCAAACTGCTACTTTAAGTTGCTATAATATCTATTATAGTATGTCGAGTTTTACTCCCTATGGATGTAAAATAAATCATCGGAGGTGTATCATGGCTGAAAATCGAATATATGAGTTAAGAAAAAGCAAGCATCTGACACAGGAAGCATTTGCGGAACTTTTAATGGTAAGCAGGCAGGCAGTTCAGAAATGGGAGAAGGGCAAGTCTTTACCCGAAGGTGATAAGCTCATACGGATCAGTAAAATGTTCAATATTTCCGCAGATTACCTTTTAGGTATAGATGATTCCGATCCTGCTTCCGAATTCAGAGTGAAAAAAGAAGTTTTGCCTGATTACTCATCACTTCACAGATGGGAAATGTATTCATCACAGCTTAACAACGAATACCTGCAATGCATTGATGAAGGAAAAGATATTTCTGTATATAAACCCCTTATGGACAGCATAAGCGGAATGGAAACAAGTGTTTACAAGGAGCAATTGGCTGATGTCGTATATAACATAATACAGAATGCTCCCATGCAAAAAGATTATCCATATAACGAACCGGATGATCTTGCATCCATACAGGCATTGAGTAAAACCGATGCTCAGTATACATTTGATATGATACCTGTGAATGTCCTTAAAAATAGAATTAAGGGAGCCTGGGTGGGAAGGATCGTGGGTTGTCTTTTAGGAAAGACCGTTGAAGGTATCAGAACAAATGAACTCATTCCCCTTCTTAAAGAGACCGGCAACTATCCTATGCACAGATACATACAGAAATCTGACATGAACGAAGAGATATACAACAAATACAAATACAATCTGAGAAACCGCTGCTATGCGGATGATATAGATCATGCGCCTTCAGATGATGACACCAACTACACGGTCCTGTCTGCGATAATAATCGATGAATATACGGATGATTTCACTTCTTCAAATGTAGCTAAAGCATGGCTGGAAAAACAGCCAAAGAATGCATACTGTACAGCAGAAAGAGTAGCATATCTGAACTTTATAAAAGGATATATGCCAGCTGATTCAGCCATATACAAGAATCCTTTCAGAGAATGGATCGGAGCACAGATACGTGCTGATTACTATGGATACATCAATCCAAAAGACCCGGATAAGGCTGCTTTTATGGCATGGAAAGACGCAAGGATCTCACATGTCAAAAACGGTATATATGCTCCGATGCTCATTGCGTCAATAACAAGCGTCGCTGCTTACTGTGACAGTATGAAACAGGCTGTAGTCGTAGGACTGGAGCAGATCCCTACAACATGCAGGCTTCATAAGGCAGTCACTAAAATACTGAAGCAATATGAGAATAACGTTCCCTGTGAGAAGGTTTTTGACGGCATCCATATAGAATTCGATGAATACTGCGGACATCATTGGTGTCATGCAATATCAAATGCTTGCATCGTGATCGCTTCCCTGCTTTACGGAAACGGAGAATTTGCAAGATCCATATGCCTTGCGGTACAGACAGGATTTGATACTGACTGTAACGGAGCCACGGTCGGTTCTATAACAGGTATGCGTTGCGGCATAAACCAAATCCCGGAGATATGGACGAAACCGATCAATAACAAACTTGATACTTCGATCTTCGGCGTGGGTACTATAAATGTTGACTATGTGTGCGATCTGGCTATGAAGCATATATGTAGGTATTCGTTGCATTACAAAGAGGAAACAGACAGCCGTGCATAACGGTCATAAGATATCTGACTTCAATATCGAATACTGTAAACAATCACAGATCTCACCTGCAAAATGAGATCCCCCTCTGATCCTGCCTTCGAAAATCATTCCTGCTTTTTGCATTACTTTTCCGCTTGCGGGATTTAAAGGATTATGATACGAAAAGACCCTGTTGAATCCTGCATCAAAGAAATACCGTATTACAACCTTAGCAGCCTCAGTAGCGATTCCTTTATTCCAGAAAGATTTGGAAATGCAATACCCTATGCATATACTGCTTATATCTTCATTTATCTCATTACCGCATATGTACCCGATCAGCTTGTCTTCATATACGATCGCCCACATATAGAAATCGGGTTTACTGTAGCTGCTTACATATACTGATATCATCTGTCTTGTCTCATCTG
Source organism: Clostridia bacterium (assembly GCA_041678685.1). GTDB lineage: Bacteria > Bacillota > Clostridia > DUPQ01 > DUPQ01 > DUPQ01. The sequence continues at coordinate 5,281 of JBAYNV010000046.1, read as the reverse complement.
TGTTTTTGTGGGGATACCTCATCACAAACTGTGAGTTTTCCGATGAGCCGGACCAATTTTCAAAAACTGCATTACTGTCGCTTTCTGTAAATCTTCTCAAAACCAGCCGTTCTGTTTTAATAGTCTGTGTTCCTGTACACTTTAATTTCATTAGTACATCCTCCTTTGATATCTAGGATTTTGGTGGAGATAAGCGGGATCGAACCGCTGACCTCTTGAATGCCATTCAAGCGCTCTCCCAGCTGAGCTATACCCCCATATGCAGATAAATATACTATCATATATTTAAAGTGTCAATTCCGATCTATCAACTCCTTAATAACACTATAATACCGCCACTTTCTACAAATATCTGAATCTTCAATGAGTCCTTAACTAAACATCAATCTCCGCAAAAAGAAAAATGTATTTACAGAAATGAACCGAAAAGTGTATATTTATAGACGTTCAGTTGTGAACTTTAAACATATTATCATTTTATCTGTAAAACAGATTGGAGTTGAAATAATGACGAATACAGGTAAGGTATCAAAGAGCGAAATCATATCAAAACTTAAAGAGAGACTAGAACCGCTTGACTATGTATATGCTCTATGGCTTGAAGGCGCTGATGCAAACGGCACAGCTGATGAATATTCAGATATAGATTTGTAGGTTGATGTTGCTGACGAGCGTGAAAGCCATGCTATTGAAGCAGTGGAAAAAGCTTTATGCGAGCTTTCCGGATTTGATTACAAATATGTCATGCGGCATGACCATCCAAAAATCAGGCAACGGATATACCATCTCAAAGGAACAGTTGAATACCTCATGATTGATTTCTGCTGGCAGCTGCATAGCCGGCATAAAGACAGCTATTCATACTATATGAACGACCCGATAGAAGCGGTAAAGATACTGTTTGATAAAGATAATATCATTCGTTATAAGGAACTTGATCCGTCTGAATTTACCGCATCCAATGAGATGAAACTGGAAGAAATGAAATACCGTTATACTCAGCATTCCAGGGTCATCAAATATGTCCTTCGCGGTCAGTATCTTGAAGCTTTTGCTTATTATCAACGATATGTCATTGAACCGTTGATCTTCCTGCTTCGGCTTATACATACTCCGGCATATACGGATTACGGTTACATACACATCTCGCAGCATATCCCAAAAGAAATGTCAGAAAAGCTTGAATATTTAGTGAAAGCATCTTCTCTGAATGACATAAAAAACAAGATCTCTGAAGCGGAACTGTGGTTTTGCGAACTAATGGAAAACAAATAATTGTAAAATCCCTCAATACAATACCGCATTACATAAAAATATACCGAAACCTGGCACAGAAATAAGCAACCATTGCAAAACAGGTTTTTTCCTGTCAGCTATGATATATACCATTACACATATTGCAGACTGTATAGGTATTTCCGCTGCTTTAAATCTCTCTGTTTAAGCGGTGTATTTCAAAATCTATGACTTATTATGCTTTGTCTTTGGTCTCCACCTTCAATACATTACCTGACAGTAAGCACTTATCCTCCTTGAAATCACCGGCATATGGCAGTACCTGGTTCACAAATACTTCTACGATTTTAGGGTCAAATTGCGTTCCCGAGCATCTCCTCAATTCATTGATGGCTTCTTCCTGGGTTATTCCGACCCTATAGCTTCTCTTGCTGGTCATTGCATCATAAGCATCAGCAACACTTATTATCCTCGCTTCAAGCGGTATCATCTCACCTTTGATGCCATTAGGATATCCACTGCCATCCCATTTTTCGTGATGATCAAGAACAAATTGTGCTAACTCCGAAAATTCATTTGTAGAGCTCAATATGCGCCAGCCGATTTCGGGGTGCTTTTCAATCTCTTTTTTTTCGTCAACGTCGAGTCTCTCCTCTTTATTCAGAATTTTCTCATCGATACCTATTTTACCGATATCATGAATAAGCCCGGCGATCCTTATCTGATTGACATCATCCGCATTAAAATCCATTTTCTGTGCAATAGCTTTACAGATAGTACTCACCCTGTTTGAGTGCATCGACTCCCTTTTACTTTTTTCAAATAATGTATTCATGATAAGGTCTATCGTTTTACTCCTCATACTCGAACGCTCATACACCTTATGTATGTACATATGGTTTTCTGCATTTGCCAATACTTCTAAAATCTCCTGTTTTTCATTCTTTTTCGTATCATATCCGCAGGAAATTGTCAGTTCAACATTTGCGACTGTCACTTCTGATGCCAGCTCCTTTATATGGGCTGCAATCTCCACTGCTTCTTCAACACTGGTATTTGGCAACAGAACAGCAAACTCATCCCCTCCGATCCTGGAAATAACGCCATTTTTCGCGCATGCTTTTTTGATTATTTCTGCTGCTTTAATAAGAAGTCTGTCACCGGAGTCATGTCCAAATGAATCATTGATCAGTTTCAATCCATTGATATCACACATGATCACGGATAGTGGAAGGTTAGACTTTTTGTCAAGTTTCTTTAATTCTTCTTCATGAAATCTTCGGTTATAGAGACCTGTGAGATAATCGTGATATCCATAATAGATCAGATCAGCTTCAGATTTCTTTTTACCTGTGATATCGCTCGTAAAAACCAGATAACTGTGCTCATTCAGTTTAACTGCATCAACGTTCCACCATCGCATTGAACCGTTCTTATGCATATATTTTATTTCGCCGCTTACAGATCCTTTTTTTAAAAGCGACTTGAAGAGTTTCGTTGCGGTAATTATTGATTCTTCAGCTATAATATCTTTTATACTCATTTTCAATAATTCTATGCTGCTATAACCGGTTATTTTTGTCGTAGCTTTATTTGCGTCAAGATACATTCCCTTTTCGTCAATGACGAAAATACCATAAGGGGCGTTTTCAATATAGATGCTATACTTTTTTTTACTTTCAAATAGGGCCCTTTCTGCTATCTTACGGGCTGTGATATCGCGGATATTACATTGAATGACCTTTTTATTATTTTCCATATATACATTACTGACGAACTCAACATTTATAAGCTTCCCGCTTGCTGTCTGCAGAGGCATATCCTCATATCTGATATAGTCATTATCCTGCAGTTCTGAAAAATTCTCCCGATTCGACAGCCGGTCTTTAAATGATCCGATATCCCAGATGGCTCTGTCTTTAAACTGTTCTTTTGAATAACCCAGTAAATTGATCAAAAATGGATTAACATCCTGAATGATACCCGTTTTCGGATCTAGAATGATGATCCCATCCTTTGCCGCTTCGAAAAGACGACGGTATCGGGTTTCCGAAGCTTTCAAAGCTTTCTCTGTTCTTTTCCTGTTATCTGGTCTTTCGTTAATATTATTTCCCATTCTATTCCCTCATCAGCAGTGATTAATATTCATCTTTTCATACCTACCAGACAATTATATAATTTCTGTTTTCATGTATCTCTTTTGATCTGAAGATGTTTTTTCAGTGTGCTATACGGCAAATGACCGTTATAAGGCGTTTTATTTAAAAAGCAGCCTATAGATAAATCACTAACTAGGAAAATTCCATCTTCATTCAGGTTTCTAGTTTCTTTGACAGCTTCATCCAGTAATTCGTTCAGATCAAGCATTTTTCTACTCCATTTAAATTGTAGATTTTAATGTTATATAAATATTGTATGATGATTAATGTCTGTTGTCAAACTAGATAGAGTCAATTTACTGTAGGGTTAAAGAAGATACCTTCCCGTAAGCAAATATTTGCATCTAGATAATACATCATGCCTTGACCCATTTCAACAAACCCCCCGTATTTCTTTGAGAAGCCAGGATGTTTGCGTTCTCTTGCCCTGTGTCAGAACCGGCATCTGAACATTTTTGTAGAATTCATTCCGTATCCCTCTGATCATCTCAGTCTTGTCTTTATGCTTTTCCACCTGCTGCTGCTCTTCCTCTTTCTTCCTCCTGTACTTCACCAGATCGAGGATATTGCCGCCATTCATCCTGTATACTGCAAGCTTTGCCATATTCTTTACGTTTTTGATGCTCCAGCCTTTAGGCCTGCTGCTAAGCCTGTTTGAGTATATATGGCTCACATGACCTTCAGCGCTGCATCCAATAACATCGCCTCTCTCATCGTCATATACCTGTATCCCGTCCCAGTTGCTGAGGATATATCCTGAAGCTTCGATCACGCCTTCCTTCCTGCTCTCTTCTTCCGTCATCTCAATTATCTTGCCCAGTATCGCCTTTACTGACGCCTTATCAGCATCGTACAGAGCATCCTTAAGCGTCTTCTGCATTATGTCGTCCATGTGTGCAGATGCCTGCTTCATATACTTCTTTAGGTGGTAACGGTCTAAAACAAACCTGCTCCTGTCTATCATTTTTGTACCAGCCCTTATCCAGCTCGCTCCGTCTCCTGCTATGTATATCCTCTCTATGCTGTCCCAGTCATATCTTCCGTATATGTAATCCAGAACCCTCTCCCATAGTACTGCATTGCTCTCGTTGAGTGATGAGAAGTATCTTGCATTCCTGAGCTTACGCCTCTTGCTCTTTGTGTTCTCATTCTCTACTCCCTCATGCACATATACCAGCCTGGGCATCGCTATACCGCCTTTCTGGAGGGGAACATGGTCTTCGTCAGCTTCTATATATATTATCCTGCATTTCTTTCTTTCCCCCATATCTTCTTCCTCTTCAGGAAAGTCGAAATCATACTTGCTGATATAGTTCATGACCGTCTGCTTGCTCAGTTCGTCAGATGTGCCTATCGCTTCCTCTCCGCTTTTCCGGTATGACGTCTGCACAGCTTCATTTATCAGTTCTTTCTCTACGTCGCTGGCTATGTTCTCATGCGCCTTTATCCCGAATATGCCGTCTACTATGTATTCACAGCTCTCTGTCTTCACCCTCTTGAAACACGTTCGCTCATATGTTACCTTTCCCATTCTGGTCATAAATGAGTTGCATCTCTTATGTACGACCTCGTACTTCATCTTCCTCTCTTCGCTTTCCCGTAATTCCTTGTCCATGTCTTCCAGGATCTCTGATATTATGTGCGTGCCTAATTCTAACAGGTCTTTACGTATACCGTTTGATATCTGGCCTATATCTTCACCTTCTTTGATCTGGTTGACTATTCTTTTGTGTATTTTTTCCGTGATGTTTTCATAAAAATACTGTATACTCTTATACATGAGAGACACTCTTTCCTTTCAATATTAAATTTTGCAAATACTATTTTAACAGAAAGTTTCGTCTCTCTCTTTTTATTTCATTTCCCTACAGTAACTTTACTCTAAC
>JBAYNV010000045.1:0-13574 GCA_041678685.1 Clostridia bacterium | reverse complement strand
TCAGTCTTCTTCTTTTTCCTAAGAATAAGGAGCAATGCGACTGCAGCCGCAGCAAGCACCGCGCCTACCGCTATATAGATCCAGCTGTCAGTACCTTTGACAGGGTCCTCAATGACAAGGTCCATAAGCAGGCCGTGAAAATCAAACAGATTCAAAATTTGTTTACCTCCTTCCCCTGCTCAGCCTTTTCCTTACTCTTCTTTTTTACTGCTCTGTAGATAAGTATTGAGACAGCCACTAAAATAAGAGCTCCGAAAATAATAGGCAAAGCGACAAGCACATAGGTAAAGGGCGGTATAATCACATCACATAATATAATACTCATATCATTGATCCTCCTTTTTTCAAAATATTAACGGAAAACAAGAGCATGACCGCATTAACGGCGAATATAACGATCATAACGACAGGTGATATTTCCAGGCTTTTCCCTATAAGCATTCCGGGGAACAGGAACGAAGCGGCAAGACCGAATGAAAATCCCGGATACTCCGGCATTATCCTGTATAAGAGATACAGAGTAAGAGGCATAGAACAGTTCAGCAGAAACTGCCCTATAAGTGACAGCACCATATTTCCGGAGAAAAAGGATATGAATATTCCGGCAAGAGGGACTGTTAGAAGTATAAGCGGAACCGCTTTTATTCTATCTAGAATGAAGCCTCCGGCCATCTTTCCGAGCATTACGCACACTCCGAGGATAACAGTCAGAAGGACTGTATCTTTCCATGGGAAGGACACTGCGTATGAACCTATGGATCTTATCGAAACAGCTGACAGGATAAGTACCGGTATAAGCAGTTTCATAAAAGGCTTTCCCGTAAACAGGCTGTTTTCAGCATTGTCAGAAGAGGGAATGGCTGGTTTTAAAATGAATATAAATATGCAGAAAGCGGCAAGAGCCATTGCAAAATACAGTGTTCCGGTAGGGAACAGTGTCCCTGCTACAAGCCCCAGACTTCCAGGAGCAACGAAGATGCCAAGCGGGTACGCTTTGAAGTCTGATCCTTTAAGGATGACAGCACCGCCTCCCACATGGAATATGCTGTTGCCAAGGCCTAACATACATACTCTTACCGGGACAGGTATCGGTAATATCGCGCCTGCTGCGACTAAAATACCTCCTGCGAATGCAACATATTTAGCTTTCCCTATTATATCTGTAAGAATACCTGTAATACCCTGTGTGGAAAAAGCCAGCAGATCGTACATCAGAATATATGGGATGAGTTCATCATTAGAAAATATAGCTGCCGCGCATACGGCATCAACGAAAAAATGGGCAATGGAATAGACTGCAAGGATCATCTTCCGCCCCTTCCCGCTCCGCCTCCTCTTGAACCGCCGCCTCCTCCAAAATGAGAGCCGCCACCGCTGAACCCTCCGTGGGTTCCGCCTCCGAAACCTCCAAAACCTCCGAAGCCGCCGAAATGATCATTATGAGATCCGCCCATAGGAGGACGATTGCTTCTTCCGCGATTCAAAAGCCACAAAGCACCGAGAAAAGGTATATAGTTCGAATTGCTGTATCCTCTGTTATATGATCTTCCCCAGCTCTTTCTCGATCCGAATATGGATCCAAGAACGATTATTATTACAATGATGACGAAGAATGTTTTAAATATTCCAAAAATACTTACGTAACTGGTCTGTTCATATTCCTCATACGGATAATACTCTTCGTATTCCTCGGAGTAATAATCCGTGTAATCTATTTCTGTATCATGTACCGCCAGCATTTCATCGTAGAAAGCATTGAATACGCTCAATACGCCCGCGTCATATTCCTGTGCCGCAAAAGACGGTTCAAGATATGTATATAGAATATAGTCGAGCGTCCCGCTCGTCATAGTCCTTTCAAGACCGGAACCCTGAAGAGCGTAATAATCGTCATCTCCTATGGAAAGAAGTATAAGCAGGCCGTTATTGTCTTCTTTGGATCCTATTCCGTATTGGTTGAACATCTCATATGCGTAGTCTGCGATAGAAGCGGTATTGGTGAATTCCACTGTGACAACGACTATCTGAGCGCCTGTCGCATCATAAAGCGCTACATTTTTCTCCACTATCAGGTCTTCTGTCTCCTGCGATATCACGCCTGCGATGTCGTTGACATAAAAGACATCGGAAGCTTCCGGTATCTCTATATCAGCTGCATACGCTACGTTCATCGACAATATAAGCATCATGGCGATCAAAATCAGTATTCTTTTCATTTCAGTTTATTCGACGTATCTTTCTTCTAAAAGTTCACTCAGATCCATGGTATTATCTGAAATATTCAGCAGCTTCCACGCCGGTCACAGCTGACAATATATTTGCAGGAAATGCGGTAAGTTGCGTGTTGAATTCCTCCACATTGCTGTTGAAGGAACTCCTGCTCAATATATCGTCCACTGATAATATATCCGCATAGTTGCTTCTTCTTAGCCTGTCATCTGTTTCGGTGAGTTCCATGGTCCCAAGAATATCATACAGGGCTGAAGCGGCATTTGTTATCGCCACGCTCGCAAGGTATTTTTCCCTTACGGTGTCCGCATCCAAAAGCTGTGCCCGCGCCTGTGACATGTCTGTTATGTATTCGCTGTTGGCATCGATATATCTTGATGCTATCCCTGCCATATTATCCGCATATGAAGACTTTGTATTAAGATCAGTATCCATAGTGTCATAGAAACTATTTATCACTTCAGTGCGTTTTGATGACAAAGATACATAGCTTCCTATCAATGTAGAGGTTATGACGCAAATGATCACCAATATCCATGCCAGCGGTCTGTTTTCCTTGAATTTCATCAGTTTTTAAAATCCAGCAATTTGTTCTTAAGCTGTTCCTCGATATGTGCAAGCTCGGTTTCAGCTTCTTTCCTCTTTGCTCTTCCTTCCTCCTGGATCCTGAGAAGCTCGTCAAGAGTAGTTACGAGGCTTTCGTTTGTTATCCTTAAAGTCTCGATATCCACTATGCCTCTTTCGGATTCCTTTGCTATGTCTATGCTTCCCTGTTTAAGTGTCTCGGCATTCTTCAGGAGAAGCTGATTCGTCATGTCTGTCACTTTCCTCTGTGCTTCCATAGCGGTCTTTGAATGGGTTATGCTCAGTGAAAGCACCATCTGGTTCTTCCAAAGCGGGATAGTGTTGATAAGAGTGGTCTGTATCTTTTCCGAAAGAAGGTTATTGTTGTTCTGTATGAGCCTTATCTGAGGAGCCATCTGAATGGCTATGTTCCTTGTTATTTCCAGATCATATATCTTCTTTTCCACTCTGTCGAGCATGTTGGCGAAATCATTGGCTGCCTGAGCATCTTCAGGAAGCTTGGATTCGGCAGCGATATTTCTCAGCTCCACAAGCTTTGTTTCTCTCAGTTCGTTGAGCTTTATTTTACCGCCTTCAACATACAGTGCAAGTTCCTTGATATAGTCAAGATTCATGTCGTACATCTTGTCCAGCATTGTTATGTCTTTTAGAAGCACTATCTGGTGGTCTTCGAGCATTGCGCATACCTTGTTCACGTTCGATTCGGCTTTTGCATAACGCGCCTGAAGCACATCGATATAGTTCTTTGCTTTCTTGAAAAGTTTTTCAAAGAAATTAGGGTTATCCTGATCTGACGTGAAATCTTTCAGTTCCGCCATAAGGGTGCTTATCATGTCTCCGACTTCCCCAAGATCCTTTGTCTGTACCTTCTCCAGTGTTGCATCCGAGAAGCTGCTTATCTTTCTTTGCGCATCGGCTCCATACTGCAGGATCGAAGCACTGCTTTTGATATCCAGTTTCTGCCCGTACTGTAAGGCAAGATCCATGTCTTTCTCAGTCAAATTCTTTTCAGTCATAATAAATCATCCTTTCTGTTTCTTTAAATTTTCTGCGTTTAGCATGCTTTCAAAAACGGTTATCTCCGCATCGACATCCATTGCCTCATCGGCATAAAGGTTGTCAAGATACTTTTGGAAAGCTGTTATTATACTGTCTATCGTTCCTTCGATATTGGCTTTTATCTCCTTTATATTCTCTCCGCCCTCAGTCTCCACGCTTGCTCTGCTGTAGGTATTCAGTAGCTTCAGCGTGGTAGGAAGGAAATATGTCATGTAACGGCGTATGTCCTTTACTTTACCGGGATTTGCAGCAATATATGAAAATATCTTTTTTGATGTTTCGGTAAGGCGGTCTATCTTTGCTGATATGACCTCATCGGCTATCCTGTCGTTTACATCCTTCAGTTCCTTTACATATCTGTTCCCCTCGGATATGACAAGATCGACATCTTTTGCTCCGGTATATCTGATCTTCTCCTCGACCATTTCTATCCTGTCGGGGATCTTTATGCCTGCCACTATATATGCGGCGATACACAGTACCAGCGCTATGATGATATGGATCAGTTTATACATCGGGAAAATGCATGAGTATATGATCCAGATCAGGCCGGCTATATAAATAGGTAACGCGGATTTATGTTTTATTTCTATCAATGTTCTCTCCCTCGTGTATGTGCGTAAATTATATCACAAATGCATTCAAGTATAAATTATATATTGATCCTCAGACAGTTTACCATGATTTCCAAAAGGATTTTTTGTGTACGTTTTTTTGGTCAGGAAAAAATTTTCTCATTAATAATCATTGACATGCTCCGTCATGATGATACAATATCTAGTACATCACAGGTATTGTATGCTACTAAATATTGTAAATGGGGGTTGTTGTTATGCTTACTGAAAATTCGATAAAAGTACTGGAAAAAAGGTATTTGAAGAGAGATGCGCAGGGGAATGTCACAGAGACTTATGATGATATGTTCAGAAGAGTCGCTAAGACGATCGCATCAGCGGATGCTCTGCATTTCAGCAAGGAAGACACGGAAAAGACTGAGAAGGATTTTTATGACATGATGGTGAATCTGGAATTCCTTCCTAATTCACCTACCCTTATGAATGCAGGCAGGACGTTGGGGCAGCTTGCGGCATGTTTTGTTCTTCCCATTGAAGATTCGATGGAAGCGATATTCGAGACAGTAAAGAATGCCGCTCTCATACATAAAAGCGGCGGAGGTACGGGCTTCAGCTTCTCAAGGATAAGACAGAACGGAGCAGCTGTCAGTTCAACCGGAGGCGTTGCTTCGGGACCGATCAGCTTTATGAAGGTATTTAATACCGCTACAGAGGCTGTTAAGCAGGGAGGTACGAGAAGGGGTGCCAATATGGGCATACTCAGAGTCGATCATCCGGATATAAGGGCGTTCATAACATGCAAGGAAGACAGTACGGAACTGAACAATTTTAATATAAGCATAGGGATAACGGACAGTTTTATGGATGCCGTTGCACATGAAAGCTCCTATGAGCTTATAGATCCTTCTGTTAAAGAACCCGTAAAGAGCGAGAAGGCAGGAGATATATTTGAAATGATCGTATCGCATGCATGGCTAAACGGCGAACCCGGGATAGTATTCCTTGACCGTATAAACAAAGCAAACACCGTACCGGGGCTGGGGCAGATAGAAAGCACCAATCCATGCGGGGAACAGCCGTTATTGCCATATGAATCATGCAACCTCGGATCGATCAATCTTTACAGCATGCTTAAAGAGGATAGCAGTGATTTCGATTATGACAAATTGAAAAAGTGCATAATAAAAGCAGTGCATTTCCTTGATAACGTGATAGATGTTAACAATTATCCCAATGAAAAGATAGAGAAGAACAGCAGGGCTACGAGAAAAGTAGGCCTTGGAATAATGGGATGGGCGGACAGTCTTTATGCACTGGGTATTCCATATAACAGCGAAAAAGCGATCGAACTGGGTTATAACATAATGAAGTTCGTCAATGATGAATCAAAGAAGGCTTCCATGAGCCTTGCTGAGATAAAAGGCGTTTTCCCTGCATATGATAAGAGCATATACCGTGAAAAGGACATAAAGATAAGGAACGCGACGACAACGACCATCGCTCCCACGGGGACATTAAGTATAATAGCGGGAGTTTCAAGCGGGATCGAACCGGTATTTGCGATATCCTATACAAGAAACGTAATGGATCACACAGAGCTACCCGAAGTGAACCCTATATTTGAACAGGTTGCAAAGGAAAGAGGATTTTACAGCACAGAACTGATGAAGAAAATAGCCCAGAAAGGCTCGCTTCAGAAGGTGGAGGAAGTGCCTGATGATGTTAAAGCGGTATTCGTAACGAGCCATGACATCGATCCGCAGTGGCATATCCGTATGCAGGCTGCATTCCAGGAGAATGTAGACAATGCAGTATCAAAGACCGTGAATCTCCGCAATGAAGCGACTGTAAGTGATGTAAGGGAAATATTCATGCAGGCTTATGCGATGGGATGCAAGGGCGTGACTATATACCGTGATGGAAGCAGGGATCAGCAGGTCCTAAACATTGGAACGGAAAATGCGAAAGATACCCATCATGAGGCAGGCGTATTGCCAAGACCGAGACCAAGAATAACGACAGGCCTTACAGAAAAAGTGAAAACAGGCTGCGGTAATCTGTATATTACAGTTAACTATGATGAAAACGGTGAGATCTGCGAAGTGTTCACCAATACCGGAAGAGCAGGAGGCTGCCCATCGCAGTCAGAAGCGACAAGCAGGCTCGTATCCATAGCGTTAAGGTCGGGAATAGACGTTAAGGAGATCATAGACCAGTTAAAAGGAATACGCTGCCCGTCAACGATAAGATACAAGGATCTTGGAGTGCTGTCATGTCCTGATGCCATAGGCAGAATGATAGAAAGAGTAGCCAAGATGAACGGTGAGCTTAGAAACGAAGTAAACAGGACCATACCTTATCTGAAGTATGGCAATGATGTTAAAACAGTAAAGGGGGGAAAACCTGAAATAGCGGAAAGCGCCGTTAACGAAGATACTGTTTCTTCCCCGTGTCCTGACTGCGGAAGCCCGCTCGAACATGAAGGCGGGTGCGTGATCTGCAGGGTATGCGGATACTCCAAGTGCAACTGACTGTAAAAAACATACAAATAGAACCGCTTAAATTTATTGAATTTTTTCATAGACATAATTGTCTAAAGTAGATATAATTAACACAGGTTATCATAAACAGGAGGATCTATACATGGCAAAGAAAAAAGAGCATTATATATTAGCGGTTAGGGATTTGAACAAAACATTAGCCGACATAGCTGCAGGAAAAGTAATTATGCCTGTGGAGAATTCGAAGTATGCAGAGATTTTCGCAACTGTAATAAGAAGATGCAATACTTTGGACGGATTGAATAAATTCATCAGACAGAACAGAATGAAGAAAGTTGAATGCATACACTGGTGGGAAGGTATGATAGAAGATGGTTACGAACTTATTGCCATTGAATATGCGGCACCGGATGATAACTTCGTTGAATTAGCCGGAAGCGAATCATTGATAAAATATCTTGTAAAAGCTAACTGATAAAACATATAAATAAGTAAATCAAAAAGCATCATTTGCATGATGCTTTTTTATACGGCTTTTTTAAATGACGAACATGTCAGAAACGTCTGTTGGGATCGTAATTATTAGGATCATATGTATGATAATATCTGCTCTCTTTTGAGAATTTCCTCAGTTTGATTATGTTATATATCCACAGAAATGCTACAAAAGGGATAAAAACATACAGCCAGTTTATATTGAATGACAGAATGAAATTGAATGTTCCATGCAGCAGTACGGGATACAGGATGGATTTCACCCTGTATCTCTTCATTTCGATAAATGTCGGAGCAAATTTTGAAAGGGACATGTAATAACCCATTGTCACCGCAAACAGCAAATGCCCGGGAACCGAAAAGATAGCCCGGTATAGGGCGATCGTGGGATCTTCCTCGATATAGTTGACTACATACATCACATTTTCCACGGCAGCAAAACCCAGTGAGGCAAATGCGCAGTATATTATACCGTCAAGTTTTTCATTGAATGCGGCATGCTTGTATGCAACGATATGTACCGCACTCCATTTAAGTGATTCCTCAGTCATGGCTGCCACTATATATGAAGAAAAGGCAAGTCCGAAGAAGGAATCCGGCAACCAGTTATAACCTTCGAGCCATCTCTCGAGAAAGATCGCAGGTATGCTTATGAGACATCCTGCAATAAACTGTTTGATCAGCAGTTTGGCAGGTTCTCTTTCGTGTCTGTCCACAACAAGAAGAAGGACTATCAAAGCTGCGACCGGAGCAAGTGCGGAAAATACTATCCTTATGATGTCTGCTATACTCATATATACCCCCTAAAACTGAAATACGACACCTACGATTCCTGCAAATATTATAAATACGATGGGATGGATCTTTTTAAGGAACAGCCGAAGAACAAATAAACAAACAAAAAGTATAAGCGCCTTTAAATCTATTATATCAATAAACTTACCTGTCAGATAGTAGGTTTCCAATGTTAATACTGAAGCTTTCAATACAGCATAAGCCGCAGCGGATATCAAAGCTAAAGAAGCAGGCCTCAGCCCATAAAGAGTGCATAGTACACGTGAGTCCTCGTGGAACGCAGTAAGGAATTTCGAGATCAGCAGGATGATCAGGACGGAAGGAAGAACTTCCCCTATGGTAGCTATTATACCGCCGATAACTCCTGCTGCCATGAAACCGGTATATGTGGCCATATTCGTCCCTATCGGACCGGGGGTGGATTCGGATATTGCGATCATGTCAGGTATTATCTCTGCATCGAGCCAGTCGTAACGGGAAGCGATGTCATACAAAAAGGGTATAGTCGCAAGCCCTCCCCCTATTGAAAACAGGCCTGCCTTAAAGAATTCCCAGAATATCTCAAGAAGGATCATCTTTTGCATCCTCCTTCATGTTCTTCATGCGTGTTCCGAAAAGGAGCCCCAGAAAAGCCGCAGCGAGTATCACAAAAACAGGCGATATGCCGGCGAAAACGGAAAGGGCAAAAGACAGGGCGAAGATTATGAGGCAGAGCCAGTCAACAACGGACTTTTTGAACATGCTGACTATAGTGGTGATGACCAATGCGGCAACAGCTACTCTTATTCCGGCAAAGGCATGCCTGATGGCATCGATTTCCGCGTAGTTGGATAATAGGGCTGCAATGACTGTTATCATGATCAGTGATGGTATGACGACGCCGAGCGTTGCTACGATACCTCCAAGGATGCCCTTTCTCCTGTAACCCACAAAAGTAGCTGTGTTAACCGCTATTATTCCCGGCGTACACTGACCTATTGCATAATAGTCAAGGAGTTCTTCTGTTTCCAGCCATTTTTTCTTTTCAACAAGCTCGCGGTCAAGGATAGGCAGCATTGCATAGCCTCCGCCGAAAGTGAATAGGCCTACTTTAAAAAAAATACCAAAAAGCATCAAAAGCTCGTTCATTGTTCCCCCTGTACCTAATTATATCTTCTCTTGAGTATAAATCATATGTCTTTCATATTTTCATCCGGATCATCTCTGTGTAATACGAACTTCTGCACAGGGTAGTCGAATTCATATATGAGACTGCCTTCTTTAAAGCCGGATTTCTTATACAATTTTCTCGCGGCAATGCCTTTTTCGTCTCCTTCACGGAATGTTGTCACCGTGATGTCCCTGCCTTTTGGCATAAGGCATATCATCTTTTCAATGAGGATGGATGCGATACCCATATGCCTGTGATCAGGATGTACGGCCATGCATGATAAACAGCAACGATCCGGTGAAAAAAGCAGTATGCCGAAGATATTTCCGTTTTCTTTATAGCACAGAGCAGTTTCTCTTAATATATTCTTCTTAAGAGTGGCAAGGTAGCTTTCGTATTCCAGCCCCGGGAAATCATCCTTTACGATATCTACAAGCTCCATCCATTTTGGAATATCTTCCGATGCCGCAATAACCGCATCATTCATTTTCTGCTCCTCTTTGTCCATAATATCTTCTTTCTATGATATTTACCTCATCACCTATATTATGTATAATAAACAGAAGGAAGGTACTATTCAATGAAATTTACGAAAATGCACGGAGCCAGCAACGACTACGTATATGTGAACTGTATCGGATACAGTATAAATGACCCGGCAAAGACTGCGATCGCAATAAGCGACAGGCATATGGGTATAGGTTCAGACGGGCTTATAATGATTCTCCCTTCGGATAAAGCTGATTTTCGTATGAAGATGTTCAATGCTGACGGTTCAGAAGGCAGCATGTGCGGAAACGGCATAAGATGCGTAGGCAAATATGTATATGACAACAGGCTCACGGATAAAAAGAATCTGGATATAGAGACAAAGAGCGGGATAAAGCACTTAAAACTGTTTGTAAATAAAGACCTTGTAAGCGATGTGGAAGTGGACATGGGCGAGGCGTACATAAAACCGGAAGAGATCCCGATGATCGCCAAAGGTGATTCATTCATAAACAGGCCTCTGAAAGTGGGAAGAAATGAATATGATGTGACCTGCCTTTCAGTCGGAAATCCTCACTGTGTCGTGTTCATGAATAATGAGAAAAACATGAAGAACCTGAAAAAGGACCTGGGCGACCTGGATCTGGACAAACTGGGACCGGCATTTGAAAGCCATAAGCTTTTCCCTGACAAGATAAACACGGAATTCGTGGAAGTCATAGACAGGAACACGCTTAAGATGAGGGTATATGAAAGAGGAAGCAAAGAAACGATGGCCTGCGGGACCGGGACATGCGCTGTGGCAGTTGCCGCAGTCTTAAACGGGATATGTGTAAAAGGTGAGACCGTCAGAGTGATAGTAAGAGGCGGCGTAATAGAAATAACATACAGGGAAGACGGGCATATACTTATGAAAGGCAATGCCGTAAAAGTATTTGACGGAGAAATAGATATATAGGAGAAATCAATGGTGAAGGTAAACAGAAACTACGGAAATCTGAAAGAAAGCTACCTGTTCAGGGATATAGGGTTGAAAGTCGCCGCTTTTGCAGCCACACATAAGGATAAGAAAATAATCAGGCTTGGCATAGGCGATGTCACGCTGCCGCTCTCTAAAAAAGTCATAGAAGCCATGAAGGATGCGGCCGATGAAATGGGCCATGTGGAGACATTCAGGGGATATGCTCCGGATCAGGGCTATACATTCTTAAGGGAAAAAATATCGGCCTATTACAAAAAACACGGAGTGGATGATATAGATATAAGCGAAATATTTATTTCTGACGGAGCAAAAAGCGATGTGGGGAACATCACCGAGATATTCTCCAAAGACAATACCGTACTCATACCTGACCCGGTATATCCGGTATATATGGACACGAATGTTATGGACGGAAGGAATATCATCTTTTCCGATGCCAATAAGGAAAACGGTTTTCTGTCCATGCCTGACGGCAGGCATGCGGACATGATATATCTGTGCTCTCCAAACAATCCCTGCGGGAGCGTATACAACCGGGAACAGCTCAGGCAGTGGGTGGAATATGCAATAGAGAACAAGGCCGTTATCCTGTTTGACGCCGCATATGAAGCATTCATAAACGACGGATCACTGCCTCACAGTATATATGAAATCGAAGGAGCAAAAAAATGCGCAATAGAATTCTGCAGTTTTTCCAAACTTGCAGGATTTACCGGGACAAGATGCGCATACACGGTAATACCTGATGACCTTAAGTTTGACGGATTCTCTCTTCGTGAAATGTGGGTAAGAAGACAGAGCACAAAGCTCAACGGCGTATCGTATATAATACAAAGAGCCGCGGAAGCCGTCTTTACTGATGAGGGGATGGCTCAGTGCAAGGAGAATATAAGATACTATCTGGATAATGCAAAGATAATATCCGATATGCTGAATGAAAAAGGCATCTTCTATACCGGCGGCACCAATTCGCCTTATGTCTGGATGAAATGTCCTGACAGGATGACCTCATGGGGATTTTTTGATCATCTTCTTAACGAAGTTTATGTTGTCGGAACGCCGGGAAGCGGTTTCGGACATAACGGGGAAGGGTATTTCAGGCTTACCTCTTTTGGAAGCAGGGAAAACACCTACGAAGCTGTCGAGAGGCTCAGAGGGATATTGTAGACACGGATATATTCATCGGATTTTATTATGACCGATATAAAATAAAACAGCAGTGATGCTGTTTTGTTTATTTCCCGAAATTTCCTCTTAACTTATATTTATTTCTGTCTTTCCTTTATGCTGGCCATAAGCTTATCTATCCTGTCCACGGGATTCAACAGATCCGACATCGATCTGTCGTTATGTAAAGTATCGATTATATACGAAATATATTTTGAAAGATCCACTTCATAATACCATGGTTTTGTCTGCAGGACAGGAGATCTGTATATGAGGTTGGTCGTTAAAACAGCAGTGATAGCACCTTTCGCATATGCTTCATCGAATGCATCGAATCCGTTGCAGAACAGGCCAAAGGTAGAGCACATGAATATGCGTTTTGCCTTCTTTTCATGCAGCTGATAGAATATGTCGAGCGCTGATTCACCTGATGCTATGATATCTTCAACCACTATGACATCCTTGCCTTCGATGTTGTCGCCTAAAAATTCATGGGATACTATAGGATTTCTTCCCTGTATGACTACCGAATAATCCCTGCGTTTATAGAACATCCCAAGATCCAGGCCAAGCATGGATGAAAAAGCTATGGCTCTTGTCATTCCGCCTTCATCAGGCGATATGATCATCGTATTTTCCTTGTCAAACTTAAGATCCGAGAAACTGTTAACAAGACGTTTGATCATCTGGTAATATACCGGAACAGTTTCAAACCCTGCCAGAGGTATGGCATTCTGTATCCTTGCATCATGTGCATCAAAAGTGATCAGATTATCTACTCCCATGCCTACAAGCTCCTGCAATGCTATAGCGCAGTCAAGCGATTCGCGGTATTTTCTCTTATGCTGTCTTCCCTCATAAAGCATAGGCATGATAACACTTATCCTTCTTGCCTTGCCGTTTGTTGCAGCTATAAGTCTTTTCAGATCGGCATAATGGTCATCCGGACTGTATGGGATATTCATTCCGTACATATCAAAAGTCACACCGTAATTGAACATATCGCAAATGATGTACAGGTCATGCCCTCTTACTGACTGATGTATTACGCCTTTTGCTTCACCGCTCCCGAATCTGGGGCAGTCAGCTTCTATGATGAATGAATGATCGGAGTCTTTAGGACAAAGCCATTGCCTGAGATAGTCATTGATCTTGGCTGTGATCTCCTCACAGCCATGCATTCCAATAATGGATAATTCACCTAACGGAAGTATTTTCTCATTTGTTAAATCCATGTCAATCTCCCCCGCGAAAACTTTACTCATGATAACACCCTTTCAGGTAATTATCAATAGCAACGGCAGACTTTTTGCCTGCTCCCATTGCCAAAATCACTGTAGCAGCGCCTGTTACGGTATCTCCTCCGGCAAATATGTAAGGAATGGAAGTCTGCCCTGTTTCTTCATCGGCAACTATACAGCCGTGTCTGTTTGTTTCCAATCCTTCGGTAGTATTCTTTATAAGAGGATTCGGGCTCGTTCCTATAGCTATGATCACTGACGATACATCCGTAATGAACTCAGAACCGGGTATTACCACCGGTTTTC
>JBAYNV010000044.1:0-13743 GCA_041678685.1 Clostridia bacterium | reverse complement strand
TAGGCCTTGCTTCCATGTTCGGATTTTCAGTAAAGGAGAATTTCAATTATCCTTATACAGCCACATCTGCAACTGATTTCTGGAGAAGATGGCATATATCCTTGGGATCGTTCTTCAGGGATTATGTATACATACCCCTTGGAGGGAACAGAAAGTATGCCTTACGTAATCTTCTCGTGGTATGGTTCCTTACCGGCCTCTGGCACGGTGCAAGCTGGAATTTCGTCTGCTGGGGACTGTATTTCTTCGTATTCATCCTTATTGAAAAGACGTTCCTGCTTAAGGTATTTGAAAAGATTCCGAAGATCTTTTCGCATATCTACTTTATTCTTGTCATGCTCGTTGGCTGGGTCTTCTTCTACAATACGGATATTTTCCAGGCAATAAAATATATAGGTGTGATGTTCGGTATAAATGCGGCTTCATTCAGTGATCCGATACTATCCATCCTCTTCATGAACAATGCCCTGTTTATAATAATAGCTCTTATATGCTGCCTTCCGGTCGGAAAATTTCTCAAGACACAGGCTGACAGACTGGAAAGAAAAATTTCCGGAGGGAAGACCGATATACTCAACAGACTGCTGATACCGGTACTGAATATAGCTCTTCTCACCCTTTCAGTCATATTCCTTGTGGGAGACACATATACTCCGTTCCTGTATTTTAACTTTTAAATGAAAAAGATCAGATTGGATACAGTCATCTTCATAGCCTGCATCACCATTTTGGGACTCATATCCTTATTCGATCCGGATAAACCTACCGAATCAGTGCAGGAAAACCGGAAACTGGATGAAATACCTGTATTCACAGTGAACAGCTACTTAAGCGGCGCATATACAAGCAGCCTCTCATCGTATTATGCGGACATATTCACAGGCCGCGAAGGGTTGCTGCAGATAAACAGAGATATAAAAAGGCTTTTTGCAATAAAGAAAGATGCGGTGATCATAATAACGGAAGAGACACCTTATCCTTCTTCTACACCTATTGCATCACCGGATGAAACAGCGACACCTAGTCCTGATACAGGCAGCACTCCTGTTATCTCTTCACCTGTTCCGACAGAAAGCCCGACATATGTAAAAGCATCAAAAATAGAGGTATTGGTAAGCCCATTCCTCCTTGTTGACGGGCAGGTCGTCGGTGAGATCTGGCCCAATACGGCAAGCCTGGATACATATATCACGTTCATGAATGAACTTGCGGCAGGTATGGATGAAGGGGTCAATGTATACTCAATGGTCGTACCTTCGCATATAGAATACTTCGACCTTGCCGGATTTGAGTCGCGCACGGCTTCACAGAAGGATACCGTGGGATACATTGCAGATAAAACGGATCAGAATGTACTGGATGTCGATGTATATGATGCTCTTTTTTCTCATTGCCATGAATATATATATTACAGGACCGATCACCACTGGACGCACCTGGGCGCATATTATGCATACTGCTCATTACTTGAAACAATGGGTAAGGAGGAGGAGATTATACCGCTGGAAGATTATACCGTCGCAGAAGTGATCGAAGGTTATATCGGCAGCGGATACAGAAAAACAAACAGGGATGAAAGGGTGCTTTTAAACCCGGACACGATGACTGCATATTACCCCATAGTTGGTTATACTTTCATGATGTATAAGGATACAGGCGAAGAGGAAAGAAGACTCAATGACATGAGTTATGTGATCCCGAATGAGGAATGGTACAACATGTTCATGAGCACAGGTTCGGGAAGATACCATGTATTCACTACAGATGTAAAAAACGGCAGTACGCTTCTTCTTGTGTCCGATTCATACGGCGAATCAATGATACATTTTCTTCTGCCTTATTATGAAAAGATAATAATGATAGATTCGAGATATTACGACAAGGCATTCATGGGCGGGATGACGCTGGATGAATATGCAAAATATATAAAAGCGGATGATATAGTCGTGCTGCAGTATATGGAAAGCGTGGCATATGCTTTCAATACCGATGCGTTATATTCTTTACTGCAATAGATCACTTAAGCGTCTCAGTTATTCTTTTCAGATACCCGGTCAGCCCTTCTTTAAGATCAGCTCTTCTTAATGCATATTCTATATTGGCTTCCACATAGCTGAGTTTGTCACCAAGGTCATATCTTCTGCCGTCAAACTCGAATGAGTATATGTCTTCCGTAAGCAGCAGCGTCCTTAATGCGTCGGTAAGCTGTATCTCTCCGTTTTTACCGGGCAACTGATCATTCAGTATGTCAAATATCGCAGGCGTAAGTATATATCTTCCTAAGATCGCGGTATTTGAAGGGGAATCGCATATGTCAGGTTTTTCGATCAGATCCCTTACCTTCATCACCTTGCCGCTCATCATCTCTCCATCTATTATCCCATACAGGGGCACCATATCATCAGGTACCTTCTGAACACCCACTATTGAACACTCATATTTGTTATATGCTTCCATCAGCTGTTTGAGACATGGGGTCTGTGAGTACACCAGATCATCGCCTAAAAGCACGGCAAATGGTTCCTGCCCTATGAATGTGCTTGCGCATCTTATGGCATCTCCCAGCCCTCTGGCTTCTTTCTGGCGGATATAGTAGATGTTTGCCATCTGCGTGATCTTGCGTATCTCCTCGAGCTCTTCGGTTTTATTATGTTTCGTCAGTACATCCTCAAGTTCATATGACTTGTCGAAATGGTCCTCTATAGCTCTTTTCCCTCTTCCGGAAATTATGACTATATCCTCTATTCCGGATGCCGCGGCTTCCTCAACTATGTACTGTATTGCGGGTGTATCCACTACGGGAAGCATTTCTTTGGGTGTAGCTTTTGTGGCGGGCAGGAATCTTGTTCCTAAGCCTGCCGCAGGTATGATAGCCTTGGTTATTCTTTTCATTTTGACCTCTCAGTCGAATAAAGTGACCTGTTTTCTGTGTATGTCCCTGTCTGTCAGATTCTTTCCCATTGCAGGGACATTTGCAGGCCTGTATGCATCTTTGTCCTTAAGCCTTGCCTTTTCCAAAGGAAGCATTTCTGTGACCTTTGAACCGGGTTTCAGCTTTATTACCGTTATTCCCTGTGTATCTCTCTTTTCCTTTATTGTAATATGAGTCGCTTTAAATATCAACGCCCTGTGATCGGATGTTATAGCCACATATTCAGGATCCGCATCCGAAGGTATATGCTCCATGTGCAGTAATTTTGATTCCCTGCTGTATGCGTTGAGCATTTTTTTCCTGTTCTGCTTTGTCAGAAACGTCTTAAACGGAACTTTGGCTGCTTTCCCGTTCTCGAACAGATATATCATATTGCCTTTGAAATCATCGGTTATTACGATATATACTATCCTCTCATCCTTTTCTATTTCCAGGATATTGGGAAGATACTCCCCGAAATCCATAGGCTTGCAATCGTTTATCTGATACATCTTCAGTTTATATACATTCCCTATGTTCGAAAACATTACTGCTTCCGCTCCGTTATGAGTATCTATTTCCTGAAGCAGTACATCTTCGCTCTTATATTTGTACTCCATATCCGGTTTGATATATACAGGCTGTATCTTTTTAAGGTAATTGTCCCTTGTAAAATATACTTTCACGGGATAATCCTCAAACACCGGTTCAACAGGCAGTTCTCCCGCTGTATCTTCATATATTATCTCGGTCTTTCTGTCCTGACCGTATCTGTCGGCTATTTCTTTAAGCTGCATCGATATGATCTTTTCGATCTTTTCTCTGCTTTTTAAAGTTTCTTCCGCATCTTTGATCGTCCTGTTGAGATCATTGATCTCATCCAGACGTTTCAGAATATATTCCTTATTCAGGTGCCTCAGCTTTATTTCAGCTATGAATTCCGCCTGTACTTCATCTATTTTGAAGGCTTCGACTAAATTCGGGACTACTTCCGCTTCTTTTTCGGTATGGCGTATTATCCTTATCGCCTCGTCTATATCCAGCAGCACCCTGTCAAGTGCAAGAAGAAGGTGCAGCTTTTCCCTGTTCCTGTCAAGCTCGTACCTTAACTGTTTTTTAATGCACTCGACCCGGAAAATGATCCAGTTATCGATTATATCCCTGACACCGAGAAGCATCGCCTTGCCTTCTATAAGGACGTTGTTATTGCATGAGAAAGTATCCTCAAGAGGTGTTTTCGCAAAAAGTTTGAGCATCAGTTTATCGACATCCGTGCCTTTTTTCACATCGATCGTTATCTTAAGGCCATTGATATCCGTTTCATCTCTGACATCAGAAATATCTTTTATCCTGTTGTCTTTCACCAGTGATATGATCGCTTCTATTATGGCTTCCGCTGAAGTCGTATAAGGTATCTGCGTGATCTCTATATGCGTACCCTTTTTATCAAGACTGTATTTTGACCTGAGCTTTACTTTGCCTCTTCCCGTCTCATATATGCTGTTGAGTTCGTTCCTGTCATATATGAGATATCCTCCCGTGGAAAAATCCGGCGCTTTGAGATATCCGGAGATATCCGTTTGCCTGTTTTCAAGATATGCATATACGCACTGGCATACTTCCCGAAGGTTAAATGATGCAAGATTGCTTGTGATACCTACGGCAATGCCCTGGCTGGGATTCACAAGTATGTTCGGAAATGCTGACGGGAGCATGACAGGTTCTTTTATCGTGCCATCGTAATTGTCGGTAAAAGGCACGCATTCCTTGTCTATGTCACGGAACATCTCAGCGCATATTGCAGTAAGCTTTACTTCAGTATATCTGCTTGCCGCATAACTCATGTCACGGGAATACTGTTTTCCGAAGTTACCCTTGGAATCGATGAACGGGTGTAAAAGCGCTTCATTTCCCCGTGTCATTCTAACAAGGGTCTCATAGATCGCCTGGTCGCCATGCGGGTTGAGCTTCATCGTCTGGCCCACCACATTGGCTGATTTTGTCCTCTCGCCCTTGAGCAGATTCATCTTATACATCGTGTATAAAAGCTTTCTGTGTGAAGGTTTGAGACCGTCTATCGCAGGGATGGCTCTTGATACGATGATGCTCATCGCATATGGCATATAGTTTGTTTCAAGTATCTGCGTTATCTGCTGAGGCACTATGACATTCTCTTTATTTTCGTCTGTTCTGTTCGCTTTTTCTTTCATATCTTTTTTCATGATCAGGACACATCCAGCATATCAGTGTATTTGTCGCCGAATTCCTGTATGTAGTCCTTCCTTCCCTGCAGATTATCGCCCAGAAGAAGATCGAACATATCCTCCGTAGCCTTCATATTATCCGGCATGACGCGTATGAGCCTTCTCGTCTCAGGATTCATGGTCGTTCTCCACATCATATCCGGCTCATTTTCTCCAAGCCCTTTGGACCTCTGTATCGTCACCTTCTCAGATGTTTTTCTGATCTTTTCCAGTATCTCCGTCTTTTCATTTTCCGTATATGCAAAGTATGTTTCTTTTTTGGTCGTGATCTCAAATAACGGCGATTCCGCTATGTACACTTTCCCAAGATCGATCAGCGAGGGGACGAGCCTGTAAAGCATCGTCAGTACGAGCGTCCTTATCTGATAACCGTCGACATCAGCATCCGTGCATATGATTATCTTGGACCATTTGAGTCTGGATATATCAAACGGGCTCAGCTTCTTATTAGCTTTTGTCTTTATCTCCACCCCGCAGCCCAATACCTTAAGAAGATCTATTATGATCTCGCTTTCAAATATCCTGGGGTATTCCGCTTTCAGGCAGTTAAGTATTTTCCCTCTTATTGCTATGATAGCCTGGAACTCCGCATCCCTTCCGAGTTTTGTCGAACCCAGAGCGGAATCGCCTTCCACTATGTATACTTCCCTCTTGTCGGCATCCTTGGTCCTGCAGTCAACGAATTTCTTGACCCTGTTGTTCATGTCCAGCCCGGAGCCTAATTTCTTTTTCAGATTGAGCTTGGCTTTTTCCGCCTGTTCCGCACTTCTCTTGTTGACAAGTATCTGATCTGCGATCTTCTGCGCTTCAGACTTGTTTTCTATGAAATATATCTCCAGCTCATGCTTTAAAAAATCGGTCATTGCTTCCAAAAAAGCTGCATTCGTCATGCTCTTCTTGGTCTGGTTTTCAAATCCTCCGACTGATGAAAAGCAATTGGATACGAATATGAGGCTTTCCTGTATGTCAGCAAATACTATCTTGCTTTCGCCTTTTGCGTACCTGCCGTCGCTTGTAATGAATTTATCCAATGCATACGTAAAAGCAGCCTTCATTGCTTTATCGGGAGAGCCTCCAAGTACAAGGTAGCTGGAGTTGTAATAGTGTTCTATCATGCTTATATCCGATGAAAAGCAGAAGCATGCGGAAAGCCTTGCATTGTGTTCCCTTGTTTCTTCTTTCTCTGAAAACTTTGTATCCCTGGATATGAATACGGGATCCGTTGTGCCTTTACCCTCAATGAACTCCTCTATATACTGCTTTATCCCGTTTTCATACAGGTATTCATTTACCTGATTCGTCTCTTCATCTTTAAATATGAATTTGAGGCCTGCATTTACGACCGCCTGCCTTTTAAGCATATCCTGAAAATATGTCACGGGTATATCTATATCTGTGAATACCTTCGGGTCGGGTTTCCATCTTGTCGTTGTGCCTGTGTACTTGTATTTTTCCTCGACTTTCTTGAGCCCGCCCTTGTTCACGCCTTCTTCAAAGTGGAGGTTATACCTGTATCCGTCTCTGAAGACTTCCACATCCATATATGAAGACGCATACTGTGTCGCGCAGCAGCCAAGTCCGTTCAGTCCTATGGACGCATCATAATTTCCTGCGATGTTCCCGTCGTATTTGCCTCCGGCATACAGTTCGCAGTATATAAGGTCCCAGTTATATCTTTTTTCGTTTTTGTTATAGTCAACAGGCATACCACGTCCGTAATCTTTCACCGTGACGGACTTATCTGTATGTCTTGTTACTTCTATGACTTTTCCGTATCCTGAACGTGCTTCGTCTATCGAGTTGGATACGATCTCAAAAACCGAATGCTGACATCCCTCTATCCCGTCCGTTCCGAATATGACGGGTGCGCATTTTCTGACTCTGTCGGCACCTTTAAGGGATTTTATACTCTCATTACCATATGTGTCTTTTACAGCCATCAATAACCGCCTTTTCTTTTGTATTATACAAGTGATCAAATAACATGATAATTATATGCCATAGATCTGTCATTTTCAATACAACCATTTCCACAGGTTCGGAAAGCACTACATCAGGTACCTTTGTTTGTAAGGTATCCAACATCTGGTATAAGCTTATCCAGATCTTTTTTTATGCCTCTTTCCAGCATCTCACTTATCTCATCAAGGCATTTGACGCATTCTTTCCGTGCTACGTCCAGAAGATCATAGACCGAGGCATCATTTATTTCATCCTTGTTCATGACATGGCTCCATTGCCTGTGATTGAGATTCAAGACATCGATCTCCGGCAGTTTCTCCTCCACATAGCATTTTCTAGGCAAAGGCAGCAGATTTATGAACCATTTCTTCCTGTTCTTCGGGTCATATAGCGCTTTATGGGCTGTCCTCATTTTGATGCTGGCGCTGTATACTTCATTCTTCGATACGGCATTAGGCTGCGTATCATTTATGAATTCAGTTATGAATCTGACTATTTCATATGGCAGAGGCTCGTTCCCTATAATGGAATTTATATCCTGCCTGTATGCATCGATATTCTTTATCTTTTTCCACAGCCTTATATCCATCATATATTCTATTATGTAGTGCGATAGCTTTATACGGCTGTTCGGGTTGCCAAAGCTTCCCGCACCCTGTTCGCGTGTGGCTTCAACATAGGGATGGATCGTTTTGTCGCAGTAAAAGTGCGTCAGGAATCCTGCGAAATATGCTAGATACTGTTCATACTCCTCACCGTTCAGTTTTTCCAGCCATAGTATGAAATCCTTAAAAAACTTTGCCGTTTCTATTTTATGCATCATCGCGCCGGCAGAGGAGACTCTTTTATCAAATACGAGCGGCGTGATCTGATAAAACAGAAAATCCGGACCCTGCGAACCGAAATAGTACAGGCTGATGTTGTTTTCGATCGCATCCTTTACATTGATGTCCGAAATCCCATCCTTTACACGTTCCGCAAACAAAATGTGTGTTAATACGTCAGGCATGTTTTCTCCTTACCGTGCAATAATATCTATCCTCTTGTCGATCATAGTGAAATCAGTATAGTATATCGTGAAAGATCCTTTGCTTGGTGCGATGGAACCTCTCATTACATTATGAAAAGTATGTTTTGAGAATGAATCCTTTATCACAAGGCGGTCATCGTTTTTTTCTATTTCCATATCCCCGCCATCAAGCGAAAGGAATTTATCCGCTTCCCCTGCGTACAGCTCTCCTTTGTTCCTGACTGTGCATGAAGGTGACAGACAGAATTCCACTTTATACGGGACATTGTCGACTCCCTGTGTTTTTATATCCAGAGATACCTTTTTGTCCTCTAAAGTCAATGTAAGGAAGTATTCAAGATCGACCGCATTTACCACAGGTCTTAACGAGTGGTCCATTTCCGTCCATTTGGAAGTTGCCGGCTTCACGGACAAAGGTCCGTAATATTCGCCGTGCGCTTTCATGGACATATAGTAAGTGTTTTCACCCATTCTGGTTATTTTTTCCGGCACGAACTGCGCCACCGCAAAGAACGATGCGCATATACGCACGAATACTCTCAGATCGCCTTTTTGAACGAAAAGGAAATTCGGGGATCTTGTAAGTATCGTCACCGAAAGATCATCTTTTCTCTTCCTGACTATATCCCTGTGGAATACATGATATGTCTTATCATATTCTTCCATTTCCGGTTCGAATTCTGACAGGCCAGTATATAGTTCATACATCCACAAAAGATCTATGCCTCTTCCGTAAAGGCCGACATATTTTTTAAATATCTCATTTGCCATATATGCATATTTTGCATTACCGGTCAGATAGGACATATGCAGGTAAAGGTAATAATAACTGTACGGATAGAAGACCGCCGTCACATCGCCTTCCTGTTTGTCTTTCCTGTTTGAATTCTGTGTGAACATCGTCATGTTAGGTTCGATATACAGAAACATAAGATCCAGATTCCTTTTTACGTATTCAAGGTACTTCGGATCTTTCAGTTCTTCAGCGATTATGATCATCGCACAGTCGCTTTCCTTGTTGTACATAGGGGACCTTTCGGTGTATTCGCCGTTTTCATCAATATCGATCCCCTCGCGCAGCAGCAGATCCGTCCTTTCCTTCATACATTTGAGCCCAAGTATATTGTGCAGCATGGATGTGGAGGAAGCAGCCATCCACCTGTGGTTGGGAGTTATTATACCGCCGTTGTAAATGCCTATCGCAGGCTTGAAAAGAAATACAAAGAGTCTCTTTTTCAAAGCGGTCTCTTCTTCCGTTTCAGCATATCTCTCCATGATCCTGTATGCCCGTGACATATATATGGTCACAAGTATGGGACCGGCATAAAAATCGCTTTCCATGTTGTCGCATGTATAGTTATGCCGGAACGAACGCTCCAGATAATCTATCATTTCATTTATGAGGATCAGTATCCGTCCGCACTTATGGTATCTGCTGTCAGGGCAGTAATATCCCGAAGTCAGCGCTTCGATATGGACGCTGTTGTTTCCATAGTCCGGATATCCGTACTCTCCTGTAATGGCCTTTTCTTTTGGGTCATACTTTGTAAAAATATACTCTATTGAAGCTTCATTTCCTCTGACAGTCTGACTGTAATGTGCTTTCATTTTTTCCTTTATGGTACCATTATTTCTATTTTTTTGTCTACATTCGTAAAATCCGTGTAATATACCGTAAATGCATCCATGCATTGGGGAACGGAACCTCTCATGCAGTAATGGAATGTGTGGTTGGAAAATGCATCGTTTATTATGAGCTTGTCCTCATTTCTTGCTATCTCAACATCGTTGCCGCAAAATGTCAGGAACCTGCCTGCTTCACCTTCGTATGTCTTTTTATTATTTATTACAGTGCATGGAGCAGTAAAACAGAATTCCACTTTATACGGTACGCGATCGCATCCGTTCGTCTTTATGTCGAGCGATACTTTTCTGTCTTCCATTGTAACAGTGATACAGTATTCCAGGTCGACAGGATTTACGACAGGTCTTAAGGACTTGTCCATATCCTTCCAGACAGGGGTGGCCGGCTTTACCGTCATCGGCCCGTAATATTCCCCATGAGCCTTCATGGAAACATAGTAGGTGTCATCACCCATCCTGGTTATTTTTTCAGGCACAAACTGAGCCACAGCAAAGAACGATGCGCATATCCTTACAAAGCATCTCAGCTCACCCTTCTGTATAAACAGAAAGTTAGGTGACCTTGTCATAAGCGTTATGGACAGATCGTCAGCTTTTCTTCTCACTATATCTGTATGAAAAACATTATAGCTCTTAGGATAAGGCTTTCTTACAGGATCGAAGTCCTTCATCTGCGGGTGTATAAGGTACATCCAAAGCACAGACGGACCGGTCCCGCCGCGTTCCTTTATGTTTTTCACCAGATCATCAGCAAAAGAAGCATAATATGGGTCTCCTGTCAGATATGCCATATATGCGTAATCAAAATAGAAAAATCCGGGATAGACCACATTCGCGACATCGCCTTCCATTTTATCTTTCCTGTTGGAATTCTGGGTGAATACCGTAAAGTTGGGTTCTATGTATGTGAACATGAGATCAAGATTCCTTTTTACGGGATCAAGATATTTTATATCCTTTGTCTCTTCATACAGATTGATGAATGATGTATCGCATACTTCGTTATACATGGCGGATCTTTCCGTCCATTCACCGTTCTCATCCATGTCGACGCCTTCATTTAAAAATCCGTCAGCCATGGCTTTGAGTTCCGGCATGCCAAGGATATTGTAAAGCATCATCATCGCTGCAGAACCTATCCATCTGTGGTTAGGAGTATGTATGCCTCCGTTTACAAGAGACATGCCTGCTTTATACAGGTATTTATGATAACGTATGAGAAGATCCTTTTCCCTGTCTGTCTGTGCGTATCCCGCCATTATTTTGTATGCTCTTGACAGATTTATACATTCAAAAAGCGGTCCTGTGTAGAAATTGCTTTCCATCATGTCTATCGTATAATTAGGCCTGTGGGCATGGTCGCAATATGCAAGGATATCATTCATTTTTTCAAAAATATCATCATCCTTGTAGTACCTGCTGTCTTCACAATAATAGCCT
Source organism: Clostridia bacterium (assembly GCA_041678685.1). Lineage (GTDB taxonomy): Bacteria > Bacillota > Clostridia > DUPQ01 > DUPQ01 > DUPQ01. Next base: position 2,492 of record JBAYNV010000044.1, on the reverse strand, counting down.
GACACCAGCGTTTCAAGAGATCCGCTGTTCATTCCGTAGCTCGCATATCCGTAAGGGCCCCCTAAAGCTTTGATGGATGGATCGTAATACTTCAATGTCCATCTTATTGCAGCTTCGTTGGCTTTAACTATGTCTTTATAGTGTGCTTTCATTTTTTTACTCTGTGAGCATCGCTGCCCCTACAACTCCCGCGTCATTTCCTAATTCTGCAATCACAAGTTTTGATGCAGGCGTCTCCTCCTTTGTATATTTATATTTTGCTATATATTCCTTTAACGGATCCAGAAGCCTTGCCCCTTCATTGCAGACGCCTCCGCCTAATGCTATTATTTCCGGCTGGAAAATGTTTATTATATTCACCAATCCCTCGCCTATGTACCTGATATATCTGTCACATACCATGGAAGCCACTTTGTCGCCCATTCTTTCCGCTTCAAAAGCTGTCCTGGCGCTTACATTGTCCAGATCATTTTTGCATGCTTCCCATATCTTTGAATCTTTATGCTCCAGTGCGGCTTTTTTTGTCTGCGCTATCAGAGCTGTGGCTGAAGCATATGCTTCATAACATCCTTTTCTTCCGCATGTGCATTGCTCGCCATCCATGATAAGGGTATGATGTCCCAGTTCCGCTGCGGCATAGTTGAATCCTCCGTATAATTTACCGTCTATCACGACACCGCTGCCTACGCCTGTGCCAAGCGTTATGGTGACGGAGTCCTTTGTGTTCCTGCATGCTCCCGATATGCTTTCCGCGAGTGCCGCGACATTTGCGTCATTATCTATGAATACGGGAAGATTTATATATTTTTGCAGTTCCTTCCTTATATTCACATTCCTCATTCCCAGATTATTGTTGTATATCAGTATACCGTTGCTTTTATCCGGCGTGCCCGGGCATCCCACGCCAATTTTTCTTATATCTGAGATCTTGAGACCGCATTTTCCGATCAGGCTCAAACACAGCATCGCCATGTCTTTCATGACTGCTTCGTACCCTCTTTCGCTTCCTGTAGGCACCTTGTCTTTAATGAGTATCTTCCCACTGTCATCGACGATCGCGGCTTTAATCGCCGTCCCGCCTAAATCGATTCCTATGTTATACATATCCAGGCTCCTTTTATAAAATATACTGCAGCGTCAAAGCACCGCAGACGAATAAAATATAAACTGAAAATATGAGCAGATCACCTGTATTATACTTCAAAATGTTGATGCTTGTCCTGCCTTCAGAACCGTGATAACATCTTGAATCCATTGCAACAGCCAGATCGTCCGCTCTTTTGAATGACGATATGAAAAGAGGTATCAGGATCGGTATGAAGCTCTTTGCCCTCTGTATCAGATTCCCCGTCCCTATGTCAGCGCCCCTCGATGCCTGAGCTTTCATTATCTTTTCCGTTTCCTCCATAAGCAAGGGTATGAATCTTAATGCGATAGATATCATCATCGCTATTTCAGCGGTAGGTACCTTTATATACTTAAGAGGAGTCATCAGTTTTTCTATACCGATAGTGAGAACAAGAGGCGTCGTCGTATAAGTCATCAGTGATCCCGCCGCTACAAGAAGTAGTATCCTTGAACTTACCAATGCTGCAGTTTTCAGACCTTCTTCCGTTATCTTTATTATCCACCAGGACCAGATCGTTGTACCGGTGGAAAAGAACATATTGAGTACCATCGTGAAAATGACTATGTATATGACAGGTTTCAGGCCTTTTATGGCAAATTTCAGGTTTATCCCGGAGATGATGAAGGAACCGATCACAAATACTGCTGCCAGCAGAAGGGCATATAGATTATTTACTATGAGAAGAAGTACCATAGTGATCACTGTCATCAGTATTTTAAGTCTTGGATCAGCCTTGTGGATCACGGAGTTACCCGGGATATATTGGCCGATAGCGATGTTATTTATATTGGGCTCCTTTCCTGATCCCCGATCCTGATCCTGATCATGATCTTGATCCCGATGATTATATCAGAAAGCATCTTTCCGTACAATGGATCAGTAATTTTCCGACCTGCGCTTTTTCCTTTGTTCATACCTTTTTTTACCCATTTCCCACTCACAACGCGCCTCAGGACTGTCTAATATTATACCGGGCACAACACAGGGCATCTCATTTTCATCCAGCGCGACCATTATCACATAGGCTATGTTGATAAGCTTTTTATCCCCGTCAAGCGCTTCCACATATGATCTTATGCATACCTCCATGGAGGTACATCCGACATATGTTATCTTGCCTATAAGGACTATTGTGTCATTAGCATACGCCGGCCCTCTGAATTCCAACGAATCCACTGCGGCAGTAGTCACATTCTTGCCCGAATGCCTTCTTGCCACTACGGCTGCCACAACATCTATCCATTCCATTATCTGGCCGCCGAAAAGCCTCAGGTTCCCGTTAAGAGAGGTCTGCGTAAGTATCTGTACCTGTTCTGTGTATGAATCACTTATATGCTTTTCCATAGCTCATCCTCCTTTATAT
>JBAYNV010000043.1:0-13916 GCA_041678685.1 Clostridia bacterium | reverse complement strand
TATCTTTGCATACCTGGAGCAGTATCGTTGATTTACCTATCCCGGGATCTCCTCCGACAAGTATTACGGAACCTTCGACTATTCCGCCTCCTAAGACCCTGTCGATCTCGGATAAGCCGGAACTTATCCTGCACGAATCGGAATAATCTATTTCATCCGCAGTTTCAAGTTTCAGATCCTTTACATTAGTTGTCTTGCTTTCCTTTACTTCAGTGACTTCCTCGAGCGTATTCCACTCCTGACAGGAAGGACATTTACCCATCCACTTGACCGTTTCATACCCGCAAGAGGTACAAACAAAATAGTTGTTGTTTTTTGCCATTGGCCCTCCTACAGTATTTTTTTCATAAGCATATTCTTGAAGATATCTGCTCTTACACGGTCCCTTAGAAATACCGGCACGCTTTTCAGTGAATTGTCATTGACTGCTGCTTTGAGCAGATTCCGGTCAGATTCAGATATCACGTTCAGGTCCAGAAAATTATCGATATACACATCAGCTGAATGCTGGCTTATCTCATCCCCCATTGACAATATGATATGCATGAAGTAGTCGTATGGTTTATCGGTAGACATCCTGCTTATAGTGATATGCCCTCCGCCTCCTCTTTTACTTTCAACGAAGTATCCTCTTTCTGAGGTGAACCTGGTGGAAATAACATAATTGATCTGTGAAGGGACACAGTTGAAATACACTGCAAGGTCATTTCTTTGGATCTCCACCTCTCCGTCAGTTCCGGTAATAAGATCCTTTATGAAGCTTTCGATAACATCGCTTAATCCTGCCATTTTAACATCACCTTTGACTTTCTCTGACTTTATTATACTTCAATGATCAATATTTTTTCAACTATAAATTGAAACACTAAAACATTGATGTTATACTTTTTTTATAATCAGTTTATCTGGAGGGTATCATGTCAAAGATATATTTTCGTTATGGCGCTATGGGCAGTTCAAAATCTGCCAATGCGATAATGGTCGTCTATAATTACCAGGAAAGGGGCCAGAAAGCTGTATTACTTAAACCAAAAAGCGATACAAGGGACGGAAGACATATCAATGTATCCAGAACAGGTCTTTCCATGGAATGCCAGTATGCGGATACATTCCTTAAGAAGGATGACAGCGAAATAAGCAAGTTCGATTGCCTTGTAATAGATGAGGCGCAGTTTCTGACAAAAGACCAGGTACAGATACTGGTCCATATAGCTGATGATCTTGAAATACCGGTCATATGTTACGGTTTGAGAGCGGACTTCCGGGGAGAGTTATTTGAAGGAAGCCTTAATCTTCTTGCATGCGCTGACACAATAGAAGAGATCAAGACGATCTGCTGGTGCGGCAAGAAGGCTACATGCAATGCGAGGATCGGGGAGGATGGCAAGATCGTAAGAGAAGGTCCCCAGTTCTATCTTGGGGGAAATGACAGTTATATGCCTCTTTGCAGAAAGCATTTCAGATCAGGGCAACTCAAAAAAGAAGATATTGACGAGTATAAATAGTAAGCAGGATCATAGTTCTTCTTCGTAACTGTATACTCCGGAATTTACTTCATATGTTTTACTGATACGTATTGAAGCTGTCGTTTTCTTTGGCACAGTAAAAGTATAATATACTTTGTTTCCCCTTATTTCCCAAACACTGCCTGCTTTACCGTATTTCGTATCGATACTTGATCTTGCATAGGTAAGTGAACCGTCTTTACAGATCACGGGTTTGAAAAGTATATGCCTGAATCCCGGATCACTTTCATCTGGATTGATGCCTGCCACCTTTTCGTACATAAAATCCGCCACCGATCCATATGCATAATGGTTGAAGGAATTCATGTCTTTGCTCCACATCGTTCCGTCAGGCCTGATACCGTCCCAATGTTCCCATATCGTGGTCGCGCCCTTTGTCACAGGATATATCCATGATGGATATTCCCTTTCCAGAAGGAGCTTGTATGCCAGATCGCTATGTCCGTTTTCCGCCAGCACATGCAGAATGTATGGAGTCCCAAGGAATCCGGTGGATATCTTATCATTGAATTCGTGTATTTTCGAAACCAATTGATTTATTGCGTTTTCCTTGTCTTTCCCTTCAAGAAGACCGAAATGTAGGGCAATTACATAAGCTGTCTGCGTATCCGATAAAAGCCTGTCCCCTTTTACATATTCTTTTCTGAAAGCTCTGACTATGTTTTCATAAAGGTCATCGTAATACTTTATGGTCTTTTTATTCTTTTTCAATATTTTTGATGCCTTTCTCACTATATCGACACTGTTTGCATAATATGCTGTCGCTATCAGATAAATGTCTGTCTTTCCTTTATATGTCCCAAATGGCACATCAAGTGCAAGCCAGTCGCCATAATGGCTGCCTGTGTTCCACAGATACGGATTCCTTCCCTGGTTCATTACATAATCCACCCATTTGGACATGCTTTCATACTGATCTTCCAGTATCTTCCTGTCACCATATGTCACATATATCTGATACGGGCATATAACTGCGGCATCACCCCACGCTGATGAACTGTGAGCATACAGGAAACGGCTGGGTACGGTTTCAGGTACTGCGCCATTCATACCCTGGCTCAAAGCAACATCGTGCAGCCATTTTCTGAAGAACCTGTAAACGTTGAAGTTGTATGATGCCGCTTTACAGAACACCTGGGCATCTCCAGTCCAGCCAAGGCGTTCGTCTCTTTGAGGACAGTCTGTAGGTATGTCAAGGAAATTGCTTTTCTGACCCCATATTGTGTTTTGGTAAAGTTTATCCAGCATTTTATCACTACTTTCGAACTGACCGGTCCTCTTTATATCGGAATGCACCGCAATCGCCTCAAAAGCATTCAAATCAGGCGTTCCCGGCCATTCATCTATCCTTGCATACCTGAAGCCCTGAAACGAGAAATGAGGCGCATAAACGGATGTGCCGCCATTTGATATGAACTCCACTCTCTGCTTTGCGCTTCTTAAATTGTCAGTATAGAAATTACCTTCATTATCCAGTACTTCAGCATGTGACAGGATCGCTTTCTGACCTGCCTTGGCTCTCACTGTGAATCTTACATAGCCCGTCATGTTCTGGCCAAAATCCAACACTCTTTCGCCTTTCGGCGTAATAATGAGGCTTACAGGTTTAAAATGCTCATGTTCTGTTATATACTCCCCATCCTGTTCGATTATGTTATTTGCATTGAAACCCGTATATACCGTTACAGGTTTGAAATCGTACGGTTTTATCCTTTCGTCATATGTCTCGCCGTCATATATATCAGAGAAAACGACTGCTGTTTTTGCAGCCTTCCAGTCGTCCTTCTGGCATGAGCAGTAAAAATCATCTGTTCCGTCGGCGAAATCCACATCGACTGTACATGCAAGGGCAAAACCTGTTTTATCTGTCAGTGTGTTGCCTGCTATCCTGCCGGAGAACCATCCCTTTGCAACATAAACCTCGACTTTTATCTCATCGTCCTTTATATATTGAGTCACATCATATGACTGGTACTGTACTCTTCGGTCATAATATGTCCAGCCGGGCATGAACTTATATTCCCCACCTATCCTGTTGCCGTTTATATATGCTTCATACATGCCAAGAGCTGTTACTCTAAAGATCGCTTTTTGTATTTCCTTACCCGTTTTGATGGTCCTTGTGAACATCCTGCACGAATCGTTACCTTCTTCAAGTACGCTTGTTATCCATCTGGCACTATTGATCGTATTCATACTGTCACTCCTTTGTGATACCGTTAAATTGTAGCACACAAAAGGCAACAGTGATGTTGCCTTTTGGTTTCGTCTTTCATATTTACCTTCATATGACCGAAAATATTATTCTTCTTCTGCAGCTTCTTTTTTAGCTGCTGCAACGATTTTTTCTGCAAGATTCATAGGCATTTCATCATAACGCAGAAGTTTCATCGAGAATGATCCCCTGCCGCCAGTCATACTCCTAAGATCCGTAGAATATTTGAACATCTCACCGTGAGGTACTTCCGCCAAGACCGCCTGGCGTCCTTTTTCCGCGGGATTCATGCCAAGTATCCTGCCTCTTCTCTTGTTCATGTCTCCGATTATATCTCCCATGTATGCATCCGGGATAATGACTTCACACGACATGATAGGTTCAAGCAATATAGGATTTGCATCTATCAGTTTTTTATAAGCAAGGCTTGCCGCTATCTTGAACGCCATTTCCGATGAGTCTACTTCATGATATGAACCGTCCGTCAGTGTAGCTTTTAACCTTACCATAGGATAACCGGCAAGCACACCTTTTGTTACGCATTCCCTTAATCCTTTTTCCACTGCAGGGATGAAGTTCTTTGGAACCGATCCTCCGAATATAGCTTCTTCGAAAATGAGATCCTCTGATTCGGATGGTTCGAACGTTATCCAAACATGACCGAACTGGCCGTGTCCGCCTGACTGTTTCTTGTGTTTTCCTTCAGCTTCTATTTTCTTCTTTATCGTTTCCCTGTATGGTATGCGCGGATCGGTAAGTCTTACCGAAACACCGTATTTTGCTTTAAGTTTACTGGAAATGACATCAATATGCTGGTCGCCCAGACCGGCTACGAGCATCTGCTTTGTTTCGGAATTTACTTCAACACGGAAAGTAGGATCTTCATCCTTAAGCTTGTTCAATCCGGCTCCGATCTTGTCTTCGTCATTTTTATCAACAGGTTCTATAGCCAGCGATATCGAAGGCAACGGGAAAGATATCTTGCTAAGTTCAAGAGGGAATGAAGATAATGATAATGTATCATTGGTCTGAGTCCCTGTAAGCTTTGCCACAGCAATTATATCGCCTGCGACGGCCTTCTCACACTGCTCCTGCTTTTTTCCCTTCATCGTAAAAGGATTCACTATTTTTTCGGTATCTCCCGTTCTGCTGTTGAGAACGACCATATCAGACTTTAGTTCTCCGGTACTTACCTTCAACAACGATATTTTACCAACAAACGGGTCGACCATCGTTTTAAATACCAGCGCGGAGAATTTTTCAGCAGATGACGGGTTGAGTTCGATCACATCCTGCGTCCCGAGTTTCTTTGCTTTTACTTTATAAACAGCCGGAGACGGGAAAATATCACATATTGCATCAAGTAAGAGATTGATACCCGCTATCTGTATTGCTGATCCGCAGTATATAGGAACTATAAAATCATTTGCTATACCGTCAGTAAGTCCTTTTTTGATCTCCTCTTCAGTAAACTGCTCCCCTTCGAAATACTTGTTCATAAGATCTTCATTCGTTTCTGCTATTGTCTCCAATATGGGGACTTTCATTTCCTGAACTTTATCTGCATATTTCGCAGGGACAGCGGCTGACACAAATGCTTTTCCGTCACTGATGACAGCTTTACCTGTCATTATATCCACAACGCCTTTGAACTGGCCGTCTTCCATTATCGGGAATGAAAAAGGTATGACTTTCTTCCCGAACATGCTCTGAAGAGCTTCCACTGTCTTGTCAAAATCAGCGTGTTCCTCTTCGAGCTTGCTTATGAAAAATGCTTTACTGATCTTTAGATCCTCAGCATTTTCCCAGGCTTTCTCTGTCCCCACTTCAATGCCATTCTTGGCAGGCAATACTATCAATGCTATCTCAGCAGCCCTGCATGCGCATTTCACTTCGCCAGCAAAGTCAAAGTATCCCGGAGTGTCCAGGATATTTATCTTTGTATTCTTCCATTCGATCGGAGCCAGACTTGCGTTTATTGAGAACTTCCTTCTTGTCTCTTCAGGATCAAAGTCGCATGTCGTCGTTCCGTCGTTAGTATTGCCGAATCTGTCTATTCCTTTCGTAAGAAATAACATGGATTCAGCTAATGTGGTTTTTCCGGCTCCGCCATGTCCCATTAAAACTGTGTTTCTGATATTGTCCGTTGTGTAAGTTTTCATCTACTTCTCCTCTGAATATTTCTTTATTTTATATCCCAGTACCATTAAGCTGTCACTGAGATGAATATTCTCAATAGGTATATCATGTGAAAGTTTTAGATCCATCGGTGAAAAATTAAATAGTCCTTTTATCCCAGCATCAACGATCCTGACTGCGATATCTTTTGTTTCGCTTCTTGGTAATGAAAGGATCGCAATATCGGTATTGTTTTTCCTTATGTAATCATCCAGCATATCTATGCTCATTATTACATTTCCGTTTATCGTTTTCCCTATCAGTTTAGGGTTGATATCAAAAACCCCAGTGATATGGAATCCTTTTTTACCGAAATTATTATACTTCGCCAAGGCAGTACCCAAATTACCTGCACCTATTATTATGACTGAAAATCCTTCATCACCGCTAAGTATATTTTTTATATTTTCATATAGCTGATCAACGTTATATCCATAACCCTGCTGCCCGAAATCACCAAAATAACTGAAATCCTGTCTTATCTGCGATGCCGTCATTGACATTTTTTCTGCAAGTTCTGCAGAAGAAACTTTCTGCAAACCAATTTCCTTTAGTTCACCTATGTAACGTAAATATCGTGGCAACCGCCTTATTACCGCCTCAGAAATTCTTTTGTTTTCTTGCATTAGAATACTCCAGTAAAATTTATCACTCGATAAATTATATATAATTGTTAATACTATGTCAATTAATATTTGCTATCAGAAAATGCCATCCATATCACTGTTTTGAACTCACTATTTCCTGTCTGCACCATGTCCGCCGGTGACGGGATATATGAAAAAACCGTGCAGTTCAGGTGCCGCACGGCTGCTGATCATGACAATTCCCTGCTGTCTGGCTTAAGAAAGTCATCGACTTTTCCACCCAAACGGAAGATCGCTCCCGCAATATCGATAATATCATCTTTCTCAAGACTGTTGATGTTTTTAAGTATGTATCCTCTTAAAAATACTACCGCTCTTCCGTCACCAAGGTCCGCAAGCATATTTGCGACAAGAGGTTTCTGATGCGATGCAATGAATGCATCTTTCAGTATCGTATACACATCATCCTTATTCTCTTCATCCCTGTACATATTAACCAGAACCGCGATAAGATCCTCTTTCACACCGTTTGTATCGAAATAATTTCTTATCATTCTGCGAACAGTGTTTCTATCTCTCTTAGAAAACACTTCACAGGCTTCTTCTTTTATCAGTTCGCAATCACTTGTGCATATAAGGTCCATGAGAAATTGGTTGACCGACCCATCCTCAACATCTATTAGGACGTTGATCAGTGTTGCTCTGTCTGTTTCCGGCCTGCTTCGGTCATTGATCATAGACATTATATCTTTTGGATCCATTTCTCTGTTTATTGCAGATATAAGGGAGATAGGCAGATACATATCACATACGGTCAGCGCAACATCAAGAACATGCTCTAACCCGTCTTTTGCTATCAGAGCGTCTATAGCTTCCCGAACCGGGACGCCATATGTCACCGTTGATTCAAACATCATTCGTGCATCGTTTATCATCTTAAAATATTCATTTTTTGTTTTGATGCCTTCAAGATCGCGTTCACAGCTTTTCTGTATAAGTTCATTGTATTTTGTAAATATCTTGTCGTTCATTTCAGGAAATCCTCCTCATCCTTATGCTTGCTTCTGATTTCCAGTTTTGTGATACCTTTCAGCCCCATAAAATATGATATGCCGCTCATAACAGGTATTACCAGATATGCTACAGCAAATGCATACCATGTATATCCGAGCGTGTTGATCATAAAATACATAGGACCCATTGAGCATCGGAAGATATAATGAAAGATCCTGATTCCCAGATCGAGCGAATCGATATCAAATACAAGCAGATGGATCAGTCCCAGCAGCATATATGGGACCATTGCAAGAAACCCATAGACAAAACCCTTTGCGCCAAATGGTTTTGATGATTCATCGAGTTTCTCGAATTTACCTATCCCATAAGCTGTTTTTGTCACAGTAAAAAAAGCAAACATGAACATAGCAAACGAATAGACTATCAGCCACAGTGTCTTATTGTACTCCATCGATATTGGAGCAATAAGAAAGAACGTGAATATTATAACCGTTACAGAATATGCGAATGCTATTTTCAAAATCTGTTTTAAAGCTATTTTCATTGGTTATTCGGTTTTTACCGATTCGATCTTCTTCCTCCTGCTGCGTATGACCAGAAAAATAACTACTCCCGCAACAACAATTATCGCGATGACAGCTATCCACCAGTAAGTAACTACTATTGAACCCGGATCGGTATGTACGACTTTTGCTATAGGCGCATGTATCGTGTGTCCGCATATCGAACATACTTTTTCCTTTAAACCCTCTTCTTCTTCGGTAGGCTCCTTTGTCACGACCCAATCGCCAAATTCATGATCGGCACCGTTCGTACACATCACATATAACCACTCTGAATACTGTCCCAGCATCTGTCTGACGGATTCAACTATCGGAGCCGAATCAACAATAGTTCCGGCATATTGAGTCATCATATCGTATGATGAGTTGTATCTTATGTAATACATCGTCTCATCATCTCTTTCGTAATAGGAAATATGTTCGGTATTGCCTGATGTATATCCGACTTCGATATCCAGATAGGGCTTTTCGCCTTCCTTTGGCCCTTTCCAGTCATTATCTACCTCCACTATGATCGAGGTGTAAAAAGTCATAAGATACAGATCGGATCCGTACTGGATCTGAAGCAGGTCACCATTCATCGTATACTTGTAGTTTTTAGATTCATTTTCATCTATAAGGTATGTCTCTTCTTCAATCAACATGCTGTATACTTCACCTGAACCGTATTTGTAGAGCATGGAACTTACGTTTGCTACAAGAGGTTCATATGGTATCGGATACAGTATTTCCATAAGCTCAGTATCTATCCATCCGAGATACTCTGAGGCAACAAGGAATATTTCATCCTTATCATCGAATTTAGCATAAAATGAGTTGTTTTCCAGTGATTCTTTCCCTATGTTTATGGTTACGTTTTCACCTTCAGCTACAACATTGATCGAATATGCGGGGTCATCGAGATAATACTCTTTGTATTCAGCCTGTGTCGGCAAAACACTGACATAATCACCTACCACAAGGCTGTAGACGTTATCAACTATATCCTGTGCCGTCTCGGTATATGTCTTCGCATTTATAGGTGATGTAAGTGCCCATGTCACATATTCATCAGGTTCTATGGTAAATTCCAGTTCTTCGTTTTTATACAGTGATAACGATGTTATTGAATCGGCGTTACCTGGAAATATTTCTTCTGATAACAGATATTCCCTGTATATTGTAAGCATACCAAATGAGGTATCGGAAATGGTATATATCTTGTCAACTCCTTCTCTCATACAAAATACATTATATGAAACACCGATGACATCACCGAAATATACTTTATAAGTTGTTCCATCGATCATTTCGATTTCAAAATATGATTGGTAATCGATCCCGTATTGGGACACATCAGCAGGATCCTCTTCTATAACATCGACACAGACAAGCGAAGTAGCCTGAATGATAGCCGTATCGATATTGTCATTGAGTTTTGTATCAGGTTCATTGACAAGTCTGAACTGCTGTTCTGTTGTCTCCACTCCGTTTTCATCTGTAACCTTTACGTCCATTAATTCTACTGTCAGCACCTCTCCGTTAATGCAATATGTGTATCTCTTTACATTTGCAGAGAGCGAGCCACTGGGAGATATCTGTTCCGTAATATTCGGGTTCACCGTCGTTGTCTTGGCAATAATATCCTTTACTATAAAGTAAGCTGCTACGGCCAACGCTAAAGCCAGTACGATGATGATTATTGTTTTCAGGTTCTTCATTTTATAAGTGCCTCCTCTTAAGGTATACAAACCCGCCTGTCAGTAATATAAGAGCAGGCAGAATATATAGTAATACTGCTACGAAATCAGCCTGCGATCCCGTGATCGAAATAACATTAACGAAATAATTCTTTTCCTCGATACTTACCTGTGTGTAATCGCCTTCGAGCCAGTTCACCATACCCATAAAAAACTTGGTGGCATCACTCTTGTAAGATGTGTTATTGGTCAATATCTTGTCTGTCATGAAATCAACTGAGCCTAACACTACAAGCCTTGAAGAAGTAGACAGGCTCTCAACTGCAGCGCCTACATATGCCATGCCAGAAGATGAATTGTATTTTGAGATCGTGGATTCCTGTTTTGAAACCGAACTTGTTTTAAGAATAGGTGCAACCGTCAGGAATTCCTTTGTTTTGTTCAATATATCCAGTGTTCTTGTTTCAGGATAGAGCAGGTATGATATGTTGCCATATACATTAAGCGTAGCATCAGCTCCCAATATCTCAGGGAATGTGTAATACTGATTGCTTGCCATATATGAGTCTGCATCATATTCCTTTACCCTGTCATAGTTGTATCGTATGTTATAAAAATCCAGAAATTCCTGGAGGTTGATAAACTCCTCGCTTGTTTCCGCAGCACCTAATGATACCATCAATTTGCCGCCTTCAATCATATAATCCTCAAGCAGGGAGATCTCTTCTGGAAGCAGATCTATCGTAGGATTGATCATCAGTAAAATACCCGCATCCTCAGGGATAGCCATATCTATCCTAAGATCAAAAGATGACACTTCATATCCGTTCAGTTCCATGGCATCTCTTGCATTTATATATCCGTTGAGATATGAGTATTCATTGTGCCCGAGTATGAAATATACTTTCGTATAACTATCCCTTGTCACATAACTGATAGCGCTTGTAAAAGCATTCTCGACCTTTGATCCTGTATCAGTGATCTCAAATGTCGTGTCTTCCGCCACATATGTGCTGAACATATCGTAATATTTAATTACTCTTGTATTGCCGTCACTTATCCTTCTGACAACATAATTCTGCTGTGCAAGATTAAGCGCTCCGGTAGGATCCAGTTCAGTGATGAATCCGATATTGATATCCGGATCTATGTACTTCACCGTTATGTTGTCATAAGCGTCATAATAGTCCAGAAATTTAATGACGTTATAATAACTGCTTTCCGAACTGATCTTGGTCGGATCCATAAGTCCTATGATCTCTATTTCATCATCCATACCTTCAATAATTTCCTTGGATGTATCGCTTAGTGTGTACAATCCTTCAGGAGTAAGATCGAACTCCAAATCAAGAAGAGGAATAGTGATATTTACAATGATGAATAATGCGATGACTACAGCCACGATGATAAAAGAACTTGATCCATATTTGAATTTTTTGCTTGATAATATCATTCTCAGCGTATTTTTCTTTTGCATGTCGCTCACCCCTGTATCCAACGGCGTCTCTCAATGACTCTTACGGTAAGATATAGCATAGTTGCCGTAAATGTCAGAAAGTAGACTACGTTTTCCAATGTCAGCAGTCCTTCGGTAAATGTATTATACCTTGTTAAAACTGATATCCATTCCATAATGGTACCCATGATACCGCCAACTGTTGCCGCATATTGGTCCGCTATCCACATCGTAAACAGTATTATCAAAGAAATAATAGCTGCTATGATCTGATTTTCAGTCAGCGATGAAGCAAATACGCCAACGGCACAGAAGCTTGCACCTAAAAGTATAAAACCTATATATGCTCCTACAAGCTGCGTCGTGATGGCACCTTCATATATGACTATAATGACCGGATAAATGAATGATACGACTACAATGACCATAAATACCGTGAAAGTGGCAAGAAATTTCCCTATCACTATCTTGCCCAGTGATGTCGGAGAAGTAAGAAGCAGTACTTCAGTTCCGTTCTTCTTGTCTTCGGCAAGTATTCTCATTGTCAGTATCGGTATTATGAATATAAGAAATATACCTACATCGCCCAGGACTTCGACGAAATCTCCGTATCCTGATATCAATGCAGGGTGGAAGAATATCGATATGATCAGGACGTAAACGCCTATCAGTACATATGCTATAGGGGACTTAAAATATCCCGCTATTTCTTTTCTGGCAACAGCAAACATGTTACTCCTCCTCCTTTTCCGTTATTCCGGTTTTGTTTACTACACTGATGAATATATCTTCCAATGTCACAGCCGAAGGTTTTAATTCAAGTATAGGCATTTTGCATTCTGCCATCCTGTAAAACAATTCTTCCCGGATATCGGAATTATCCTTTGTTTCCAAAACATATTTGAATACTCCGTCTTCGGATTTCGAAGCCATCGCGACATATTTGATATTATTCATATTTCCTATCGTTTTGAGTACGCTTTCCTTATCACCCTTTACCGTCAGATTGAGTTTTGACATCTTTCCGAGGTTCTGTGAAAGCCTGTCAGGCGTATCTTCAGCTGCGATCTTTCCTTTATTAATTATGACCACTCTTTCGCATATCATACTTACTTCAGGAAGTATATGCGTGCTTAATATGATGGTCCTGTCTGATGCAAGAGCTTTTATGACTCTTCTTATCTCGACGATCTGCTTAGGATCCAGTCCTACCGTAGGTTCATCCAATATCAGAACTTTTGGATTGCCCACAAGCGACTGAGCCAACCCTACTCTTTGTCTGTAACCTTTTGAAAGGTTATCGATCAGTCTTTTTCTATGGTCTGTCAGACCAACAAGCTCCATGATGTCAGACAGCTGGCCTTTTCTCTTGTCTCTTGGTACTTTTTTCAGATCCGATACAAAATTCAAATACTCTGTGACCGTCATGTCGTTATATAAAGGCGGTTGTTCAGGCAAATACCCGATCTTTTTTTTAACTTCCTCGGGATGTAATGATATGTCATATCCGTCAACTTCCACTGTTCCGCTGGTTGAAGGTAAATATCCTGTTATGATATTCATCGTTGTGGATTTCCCAGCACCGTTAGGTCCCAGGAAACCGACTATCTCGCCTTCCTTGACCTTAAAGCTGATATCATCAACAGCAACAACTTGTCCATAATGCTTGACAAGGTTTTTGATCTCAATCACTTGGCTGCCCTCCTTAAACTATGTAAATTTTGACATTAGTTTTACAGCCTTTTTATTATACCTTTATAAATAGCCATTTTCAACAGTAATTTATATCGCGATGGTTCGAAGCATTGCAGAAAAATCGATTTATTTCATTTTTTAATTGTTTATATCTGCTGTTTTTGTTATTATACCCATAAGGAGATAACGATGTATAACGGAGAACACAGACCACTGATACTGATAATACTATTTTCCATTATTTCTGTAGGTGTATTTAATTTTTACTGGCTATATATTGCCACATACGAGATCCAGCAGGTATACGAAGACCCAAAAAAGATCAAACCGTGGCTCGAAACGCTTTTATCCGTGATCACATTCGGACTCTACATCATCTACTGGTCATATAAATACAATAAATTACTTTGTGATGCTCAGAAGCGTTATAAGGTAAGCCCTCAGGATATGGCATTACCTGCAGCGATATTCTCATTTCCTATCCTCTGTCCCATAGGTATGTGTATAACGCAGTCACAGCTGAACTGCTTATGGAAATATGGTTCTGAACCTGAAGAAAAGAAAAGGAAGAGAAAACAGTAGAAGAAGACAAATAAAAAATGTGCGTAAAGCACATTTTTTCTTAACCAAATCTGTAAGCCGGGTTCTGTATTAGACGATCATCTATCTAGGCATAACATCTCTGTTATGCTCAAGCCATCTCTATGGGGCGGACGGGCAGCCCAATGTCCCATATCACGACGTTGCTCCGAGTGGGGTTTACATAGACAGTATGTTACCATACCGCTGGTGAGCTCTTACCTCGCCTTTCCATCCTTACCGTATCGCTACGGCGGTATCTCTCTGTTGCACTTTCCTTAAAGTCACCTTCACCGGTAATTAGCCGGCACCCTTGCCCTGTGAAGCCCGGACTTTCCTCATCTGCAGCCGTTAAGCTTTGCATCCGCGATCGCCTGGTTTGGTTAAGGATGATAATATACCATAAAATAATATAAAAATC
>JBAYNV010000042.1:0-14363 GCA_041678685.1 Clostridia bacterium | reverse complement strand
GTGTGATATAATATCCATGAGAGAAGTCCTTTCTGCTATTTAGTAGATAATCTGAACCTGGAGAGATTCAAATGGGATTTCTCTTTTATTTTATCAATCCCCAAACAAGTTTACACTATCTTAGCTTTGACATAAATAATAAGTTGGTATAAAATGTATGAGTAATAGATCTTACTGATCTATAATTTTCGAAAGAAGGAAGTGAGAAATTTTGGAAATCCCTTTATCTGATAGTACGGGTCACGAACGAAATTTAATATTAGGAAGTTAAGGGAGCCAAAATAGGTATGTGTTTTTCTCCTTTGACTTGGAAGGAGAATAAATGATCGACACAATACTTGAATTACTTGTAAAGAAAAATTATAAGGACCTAAAAGCCTTTCTTGCAGAAGAAAATCCTGCAGATATCGCAGAAGTAATTACGGAATTAGAAGAAAACGATGCAATAGTTGTTTTCAGGTTGCTTTCAAAAGATATGGGAGCAGATGTTTTTGCATATATGGATAAAGATATGCATATCGACATATTAGAAAATATAAACGAGGAAGAAATAACATATCTGATGAACAATCTGTTCATGGATGATACGGTTGATATCTTAAGCGAATTACCGGCGAATTACGTTACCAGAGTACTGCAGAATGTGTCAGAGGCAAGAAGGAAACTGATAAATCACTTTCTGCAATATCCTGATGATACGGCAGGAAGCATAATGACTATCGAATATATGGATCTTAGGAAAGACATGACAGTAACTGATGCAATAGAAAGAGTCAAGAAATTTGCTGTAAAAAAAGAAACCGTGAACAACTGTTATGTAATTGATGAAAAAAGGATGCTTCTTGGCGAAGTCACTTTGAAAGATCTGATACTGGCAAAGGACGATGTTATCATAGCAGACATAATGAAGGACGATCTCATATCTGCTTCAACAATGACCAATACTGACGAAATATCGCAGATGTTCTCAAAATATGACATACTCAGTATGCCTGTCGTGGATAATGAGAAAAGGCTTGTAGGTATTATCACAGTCGATGATGTTGTTGAGATGATGGAAGATGATGCGTCCGATGAAATGGAAAGAATGGCCGGTGTAGCACCTTTGGAAGAATCATATATGAAGACGAGTATTTTCAAACTTGCCAAAAGCAGGATCATATGGCTTGTTATACTAATGATAGGAGCCACTGTCTCACAGATGATAATAGGCAAATATGAGGAATTTCTTACTACATTCGTTGTACTTGCTGGATTCATACCTATGATAATGGACACTTCAGGAAATTCAGGCGCTCAGACGTCCACTCTTATAATCCGCGGTTTAGGGATCGATGAGATAAAAATGCAGGATATGCCTAAAATACTGCTAAAGGAATTGGGAGTCGGTCTGCTGATCGGAGGTACGCTTGCTCTGGTGAACTTTATTAAATTATTTATGATCCAGAGAATCGAATTTGCTGTAACACTGGCAATATCATTGACTTTGATGTGTACCGTCATAATAGCCGTTTTATGCGGTGCCATTTTACCGTTTATAGCTAAGAAAGTGAAATTGGATCCTGCTATCGCCGTATCTCCGATGATAACGACAATAGTAGATGCTTTTGCTGTCTTGATATATTTTGCGGTTGCAAAATCATTGTTAGGGATATAGGAGGGTGAATAAATGAAAATAGTGATCACTGATCTGATGACAGTTACAAATGGAGACATTGATGTTAAGGTATTCGATCAATTCGGGGATATAGTCAAATATGAATACACTGAATATAAGGATATACCGGACAGAATCAAGGATGCTGATATCGTACTGTGCAATAAGACGAAATTGGACAGGGAAGTGCTTCAGTACGCGGAGAATCTTAAGTATATCGGGCTTTTTGCTACCGGGTATAATAACATCGATATAGATTATGCTTCCGAAAGAGGAATAATTGTCAGCAATGCAGGCAGCTATTCGACAAGCGCTGTAGCCCAACAGGTATTTTCATATATCCTTGAGCATTACAACAATCTGAGAAATTATACGAAATTTGTTGAAGACGGAAAATGGAAAAACAGCACATCATTTTCGCCTTTAGTATACAAGAAATATGAGCTTAATGGTAAGACATTGGGATTGATAGGATATGGTAACATATCCATGGCCGTAATAAGGATAGCAAAAGCATTCAACATGAATGTTCTGGTCAATACAAGAACACCTAAAAACGATTATATGGTAAAATTTGTATCATTTGATAAGCTATTACAGTCTTCGGATATAATATCGGTCCATTGTCCACTTACTAATGAAACCAGTAAAATGTTCAATAAAACCGCATTTGATAAAATGAAGGACGGGGCTTTTTTTATAAATACTGCAAGAGGCGGAATAGTTGACGAATATGCACTTAAGGAAGCTCTTGAATCAGAAAAATTATCCGGCGCTGCAATTGATGTACTCGAGACGGAACCAATGAAAGATGACTGTATACTTTATAATGTAAAGAATCTTATAATAACACCGCATACTGCATGGATACCGATCGAAACAAGACAGAGGCTTATAAAAATCGTTGTAGAGAATCTTAAGCATTTTATTTCAGGTGATCCAATGAATGTTGTTAACAAAAGAATAAAATAAATGCATTAAAATATCTAATATAGATTATGAAGTTTTTAAGGTAAATATGTAATAGACAAAATCTCAGTTGCAGAAGGGATGCAAAATTAAAACCGTCATTTCAGACGGTTTTTGTCCAATTATCATGTTTTGAACTTCTCTGGTATAGACAAAATTATGATTATGTCTAATCAACGATTAATTTTCAGGTCTGCAAAAATCATTTCAGACTCTTCTTCCCTTGTTAAAATCAATCACTGTATTATTTGCGTTATACCATGTGGTATTGAATTCTACGATATATCCGGTCCTACCTAAAAGATATGTTTCTACTTTGAACAATGGAGTATTTTCAGGGACCTTAATGATCTTACTTTCTTCAAGAGTCGCATTTTCCAGTAATATACTACATTTAGCAAATGTAGGATCCAATGGGTATTTCCCTATAAGAAGCTCCATTGAATTCACATTCCTGAATAAAAGCTCTGCAGCATTTGGGAAATAATTCAAAGGCAATATAGATATCGAATATGCAATATTACCGTTTGTTTCGGTCGTATACGTTACTTTGGTATAATCCTCATGAAAATTGGATTTGTATTCTACATTGAATTTCTTGTTAAGTTCTATGGATCCGTTTATTGTGGTGGATTCTATGATCGTTCGGTTTTCAGTATTAGTAGTATCAAGTATGCAGTGAACGAAACCTTTTGTGTGATCATATGTAGTTTTATTTATATAATCAGCGACAAATGTACCCTTACCCTTTATCTTATATAGATAACCGATCTTAGCAAGCTCACCGATCGCCTGCCGTACTGTAGGACGTGAAAGAGAATATGATTCAGCTAATTCATTTTCTGAAGGTATTGCATCGCCTGGAGCATATTTACCGTTTTTCATGCCTTTTATAAGTTCTTCCTTAAGCTGGTAATATAACGGTGTCGAACTGTATTTATTGATCATGATATTCACCTGTCCTTACAAGAATAGAGTTATAGTATCATACATTCAAATCAACTGCAATATGTCCGTGATAGTATTTATTAAATATATCGTTTAAATATTTGTCGATAAATTCGCTTACCTGGTTAGACGATCTCCCTATATATTTTGATGCATCGGTCAGTTCCATCAGATCCTCAATAGAGAATGAGAAATCTTTATCTGATGCGATAAGTTCCAGAAGATTATTTTCTTTACCCTCTTCTTTTATCCTTTTTGAAGCGATATTAGAGTAATTTCTTATTTTTTCATGTAAAATCTGGCGATCTCCTCCCCTTTTCACACTTTCCATAAGTATGTTCTCAGTGGCAATAAATGGTATTTCTTCAGTTATGTGTTTTTTTATCATCAGCGGATTTACTACGAGTCCATCTGTTACATTGATTAAAATATCCAGCATTCCGTCTGCTGCAAGAAACCCTTCTGCAATAGATAATCTTCTGTTTGCAGAATCATCAAGAGTACGTTCAAGCCACTGAACTGAAGATGTAAATTCAGGATTGATGGCATTGATTATTATATATCTGGCTAATGAACAGATACGCTCACTGCGCATAGGATTCCTCTTGTATGCCATTGCTGATGAACCTACCTGACTTTTTTCATATGGTTCCTCTATTTCCTTCATGCTTTGCAGTAATCTGATATCGGTACCTGTTTTATGTGCAGACTGAGCTATAGATGCAAGAAGACCTAACACTCCGGAATCGATCTTTCTTGAATATGTCTGGCCAGTTATCGGTAAAGCGTCCGTAAAACCGAATTCTTCACAGACAAGCCTGTCAAGTTCAGTTACTTTCTCCTCATCATTATTGAAGAGTTCCATGAAACTTGCCTGTGTACCGGTCGTTCCTTTTACCCCTCTCATCTTAAGAGAATCATATACAAATTCAAACTCTTTAAAATCCATATAGAATTCATGGAGCCATAAAGCTGATCTCTTCCCTACCGTAACAAGCTGTGCGGGCTGCAGATGTGTGAATCCTAAAGTCGGCATATCTTTATACTTTAACGAAAAAACCGCCAGATTCTTCATTACAGTGACAAGCTTTAACCTTACAATATCCAGGGCTTCTTTCATCAGGATTATGTCAGTATTATCGGTAACAAAGCATGATGTCGCGCCAAGATGTATTATGCCTCCGGCAGTAGGACACTGTAAGGCATAAGCTTTAATATGGCTCATAACATCATGTCTTATTTCTTTTTCAAAACGTCTTGCATCTTCATAATTAATATTTTCCTGATTCTGTATCAGTTCTGATATCTGTTGATCAGATATCGGAAGACCTAATGCTTTTTCAGACTTCGCAAGAGATATCCATAACTTTCTCCATGTGCGGAATTTCTTCTCTTCCGAAAAGATATACTGCATTTCCTTTGAACTGTACCTCTCTGAAAACGGACTCACATAATTGATTTCTGACATATGCATATACGCTCCTATCAAAGGTTCAATTTTTCTAATATAGCTAGTTTAACACAACATGCAAAAAGATGCATTGCCTGTACAAGATCATCCATTTCCGCATATGTAGGTGCGATCCTGATATTACTGTCATCCGGATCAAAACTGTTCGGATATGTGTCTCCGACTGTAGTGATGATCAAGCCGGCGGCTTTACATAAAGCATATGTGCGTTTGGCACATCCTTTCATTGTATTGAAAGATAGGAAGTATCCGCCTTCAGGATGTGTGAAATGTACATATCTACCGTAATCCTTCAGTTCACTTTCCAAAATATCGTTCGTTGCCTTGAATTTAGGTCTATTGAACTCAGAAAGCTTTGCCATATGAGCATAGACATCAGCCTTAGTTTTAAAGACCAGAGAATGCCTCCACATGTTCATTTTATCATTACCTATCGTCTTATATTTGAACTGATCCTGTATCTGAGCGATATTTTTCTTTGAAGATGCAATGACCGCGATCCCTGCACCGGGGAAAGATATCTTGCTTGTAGAAGCAAATTCGTATACCCTGTCTTCATTTCCGTGATCGGCGCACAGCTTCAATATGTCAGGTATGGTGTTTATTCTGTTGGGATCCAGATGATGTGCAAAATACGCATTATCCCAGAATATACGAAAATCAGGAGCGCTGCATGTCATCTTTGCCAGACGCATAACGGTTTCATATGAATAAACATATCCCTCTGGATTACTGTATATCGGTACACACCATATGCCACGGATGGAATCATCTTCTGATACAAGCTTTTCGATTATGTCCATATCCGGTCCGTTTGGAGTCATTGGAACAGGTATCATTTCAAAACCGAAGTTTTTAATCATTGCAAAATGCCTGTCATAACCGGGGCATGGACATAAGAACTTGATCTTCACTTCATCTTTCCATGGCCTACGGCTTTGCGGATTGCCAAAAAGCAGGTTGATGACGATAAGATCATACATAAGGCTTAAACTCGAATTGCCGCCAATGATTATATTATTTACGGGAACATCCAGAATATCGGAAAACAGATTGCGAAGTTCGCTTATACCGTTGGGTAATCCATAATTACCGGCATCCGATTTGTCTATTCCGATCCTTTTTACATAAAAGTCATTTTTATTCTCAGCAGCTTTAAATACAGAAGCTATATAATCTATCTGCGATTTATTGGGTTTTCCCCGGGATATATCGAGACTGATACCCTTTGCTTTATAGGTTTCGTAATTTGATTTTTCGTTTTCGAATTCATTTTTTATGTTCATGATAGTTGACTGCCTTTACAGTGATTTTCCTATGATTATAACATAAACTAAATAAAGTTTTTCAAGAAAGTTTTTCTGTGTATCGGACATATTCCATATTTTTTTATGGCATCTATATGTTCCTGCGTTCCGTATCCTTTGTTTCTTATAAATCCATACTCGGGATATATCTTATCATACTCATCCATCATCCGGTCCCTGGTGACTTTCGCTACTATTGAAGCCGCTGCTATAGATATCGAAAGAGCATCTCCATGAATGATCGCAGTGTGATTGATATCAAGATCCTTGAGCGTCATTGCATCTATCAGTACATGATCAGGAACTACATCAAGGGTATTGACGGATAAGCACATAGCATACCTATCCGCATTTGCTATACCGATCCTGTCGATCTCATCGTTGGCAACTGTTTGCATGCTTACTGCTACAGCGTTTTTCTGAATATTATCGTATAGGACCTCTCTCATTTTTGGAGATACTTTTTTGGAATCATTTATGCCATATGCCATATAATCATTTCCAAGTATGACAGCTCCTGTGACAAGAGGGCCTGCAAGAGGACCCCTTCCGACTTCATCTACTCCTGCAATGTATATATTTCCAAATGAGATCAGCGAGTCTTCATACCTGCGCATTTTTCTGCAACGTAGTATTTCCTTTTCAAGTGACGATCTTACTTTTTCATATTTATCCGCTTCTTCAAGTGAATAAACAAATTCAATAGCTTTTAGCAGATCCATGGAGTATACAGTAGTCTTCAACTCCTTGATGTTCATTTTGGGACCTCCAGGGATACGCGTCCCATCTTCCCTCCCCTGAATTCATCCAAAACAACGATTGAAGCTCTCAATGTATCAAATTCATTTCCTGTTTTGATGAAACCGCGAAGTTTGCATATGTTAAGCAAGATGTCCCTTGCACTCCGTGTTGCATCGATTTCCCCATACCTGTCTGTAAGTCTTGTCGGATAATGTATTTTCATATAGTCAAGCAATGATATGCATAATTCCTCTTTATCCAATATATCGTCATTTATAGCACCTGTGAGGGCAAGATTATGACTGATCGCATCATCACCGAATTTTGGCCATAATACACCGGGAGTATCAAGCAGATATGTATCGTTATTAAGCCTTATCCATTGCTTATCTTTTGTTACACCAGGTTTATCACCTGTCTTAGCAGCGCTAGAATTGCTGAGTTTATTGATGAATGTGGATTTACCCGAATTGGGTATACCGACGATCATTGCCTTAACGGGTCTTCTCAGCATTCCTTTGCTTTTATCTCTTTCAAACTTATCCTTCATCAGCAATAATATTTCTTTGTTGAAATCCTGCATACCCAAACCATCTTTACTGTTCACAAAAACGCATGATACATCCTTGGAATTATAGAATTTTTTCCACAATGACGAAACAGCAGGATCTGCAAGATCATACTTATTTAAAATCAACAGGTCTTTCTTGTTATTAAACATTTCCTTGAAATCCGGATTCCTGCTTGAAAAAGGTATTCTGGCATCTAGGATCTCCACAACTACATCCACAAGTTTAAGATTCTCGGTTATCATTTTTTTGGCTTTAGCCATATGTCCCGGATACCATTGAATGACCATAAATTACCTCTTCCACATATCAATACATTCATTATACATAAAACATATTGCTATTAATATGTATATAAAAGAAAAACGGGAGCTAAGTCCCGTTTGAATACTACTTTGTAACGATCTTTTCCTTGATTTTTGCTGACTTGCCGACTCTGTCTCTGAGATAATACAGCTTTGCACGTCTGACCTGACCTCTTCTGATTACTTCTATAGAATCGATCTTCTTAGAATTCAAAGGAATTATCCTTTCTACTCCGACACCATATGATATTCTTCTGACATTTATCGTCTCAGTCAATCCAGTACCTTTTCTTGCAATAAGAGTTCCTTCATATGACTGGATCCTCTCTCTGTTTCCTTCTTTAACTATGAGGTTGACTTTTAAGAAATCTCCGATTTCCAATACAGGCAGATCTGTTCTGATCATACTCTGCTCTATCGATTTGATTATATCCATTTTTTAGTTCCTCCCTTCATCTTAGCGTTCTTGTGCAATAAATGCTAACAGTGGACCGCCTTATAAACGCACGTGATGTATTTTAACACACAATTTTCTGGTTGTAAATAACATTTATCGATTATTCAAAAGAACCGATCTTTGCAAGCGGCCATGTTCTGTATACGATTTTGCCTATTATCGAATCTATGGTAAATGCACCAAGTGACCTGCTGTCCCTGCTTACGAGCCGGTTGTCACCCATTACAAAAATGCATCCTTCAGGTACTTTATAAGGCATTTCGATATACCTTTCATATGTCAGGTTTCCATCTCTGACATACTGTTCATCCAGAAGCTTGCTATTTACATATACCCTGCCATCCCATATGTCGACCGTATCGCCTTCAAGAGCTATCACCCTTTTGATGTAATCTTCCCTGCTTTGTGTTGGAAACAACCTGCGAAACCATACAACATCATCTAAAAAATGCAAAAACTTGAATGTTACGGGTTCAATTTCTATCACTACTATATCACCGACCTGTATGCCTTCCGTTCTGAGACTTATTTTGCTCATTATAAGGACATCATCTTCGTGGAGTGTGTCTTCCATGGAAGAACCAAATACCCTGACAGGTTCGCCTATAAACCCTCTTACCAGAAGAACGACAGCGATCGCAAATGCGAATGACCTTACCCATGCGACTGTCTCAGATCGCGAATGCCTTTTTCTTCGTTCAACAGAAATGGTTTTTACCATACTGTCAAGCACATCGTCATCATTTTTTATAAATTCAGTGAATTCATACTGCATTTTTTTAACTTCATCATTTTTCATAAGTTTATGACCTCAATGTTATCAACACAGTTTTTTACGATCTTATCGATATCCAGAACTTTTTCCGATTCTACTATGTGTTCCAGGACAGGTTTGGTTTTAGGATGCTTTGCTACAAATATGGTGCAGCAGTCTTCATATGGAAGTATCGATGTCTCGAATGTCCCGATTTTCCGTGCTATATCTATTATCTCGTTCTTATCCATGCCTATCAATGGTCTTAACACGATCAGACTGGCTGAAGCATTTGTGACAGTAAGACTCTCGATCGTCTGGCTTGCGACCTGCCCTAATGATTCTCCTGTGATTATTCCCTGGCATCCTGTTTTGGCAGCTATGGCATTAGTTATGAACATCATTACCCTTCTCATTATTATAGTAAGTTCATCGTGGGGGCATGTTCTGTAGATCTGTAACTGAGGCTCAGTGAAATGAACGACATGAAGTCTTCTAAGCTGAGTATAAGGCTTGATTATTTTTGCCAGATCCACAACCTTCTCCTTGGCCTTTTCCGATGTATAGGGTTCACTGTGAAAGTATACGGCTTCAAGTGAAAGTCCGCGCTTTGACATCATGTAACCCGCTACCGGGCTGTCTATACCGCCTGACAGGAGAAGTATCGCTTTACCGGCGCTTCCGACAGGCATTCCTCCATTAGCTTTGACTTCCTCACAATATATATATGTATATTTTCTTATCTCAACTCTGAAAACCACTTCCGGATGCAATACATCGACTTTTATATCGCTGACTGCATCAAGTATTCTTCCTCCTGCTATTTTTGATATGTCAAGCGACGATATAGGGAATGCTTTATCAGCTCTCTTGGTTTCGACCTTAAATGTATGAAACAACGTTTTTTCATGATAAGAGGAAGCGAGTTCGCAAAGAAACGAATATATGGATTCTTCATTGCTTCCGATCCTGTATGATATTGAAATACCTACGATACCGAAAACCTTTGACAGTTCCTCCGCGATCTCGTATTCAGTATATGAGGATTCGGTTATATGCACATAGTATCTTCCGGATTCCGAGTTGTCGAAATCATATTTGCACATCATATTTAGGACTGATTTTAAATTATCGATAAGTTTTTTATTGAATGTATGTCTGTTATCTCCCTTTAGCATAAGTTCACCCGGTTTGATAAGAAGTGTTTTCGTTATCTCATAATTATGCATATATATCTTTATCTCCTCGTAAACGATTTTAACACAGGCAGCAGCTCTTTAACACTCTGTAAGAAAATATCTATCTCTTCTTTGGTATTTATTTCGCTAAAACTTACCCTGATCGGACCTTCTATATATTCCCTGGCAACGTGCATATTAGATAAAACATGGGAGACTTTCGCTTTTGACGAGCATGCGCTTTGGCTGGATACATATATGCCTCTTTCAGATAATGCATTGACTAATACTTCCGAACGGATACCTTTAAATGCAGTATTCAGGATGTATGGGTTCGCATCAATCGGAGAAAGTATACATATATCGCTAAACTCATCTGCCAGTCTCCTGCGAAGATAATGATTCACTTCGCTTACATGTGTGCAGTTTACATGCATTTTACTGTACATTATTTCATAAGCTCTGCAGAAACCGCATATTCCTGAAGTATTGAGAGTACCGGCACGAAGTCCTGCACTGTCAGACCCTATTATTAGTGGATCGATATTTACTGACGGTTTAATATATAAAGCACCGGCTCCTTTAGGACCATGTATTTTATGGCTTGAAAAAGACATCATGTCGACATTACTCAGATGCGAAAGGTTTATGTCAGTCTTTCCCAAAGCCTGAACTGCATCAACATGGTAATAGCAACGAGGATTTAAGTTCTTTACTATATCAGATACTTTCTTTATATCCATGACCGAGCCTATCTCGCTGTTAACATAAACAGTGCTGACAAGGATCGTTTTATTATCTACCAGTGACGCAAGTGAAGAAATATCACATGTCCCGTCATTATTTAAAGGCATATATCTGACTTCAAATCCTGATTTCTCCATATGCTTTGCGCTATTAAGTATCGTCGCATGCTCATATCCTGTAATTACAAGGTTGTTTCCCCAACCTTTATTCGCGGACAGTGTAGATTTTACTGTAAAATTATTCGATTCTGCACCACCTGATGTAAAAACGATATTGGCAGGTTTTGTATGTAATAAAGAAGCAAAAGATATCTTGCATTTCTTTATTTCTTCATATGCTTTGACGCCTTCTGAATGGATACTTGATGCATTTCCATAGATATTTGTATTGATTTCATTCACATAAGCTGTAACTTCATCATATATGAATGTAGAAGCGGCATTATCAAGGTAGATATTATTTATCATTGGATTTTGCTTTTATCTCCAATTCTGTAACTAATTTCCTCATCTGATCATTCATTGCAGAATAAAAATCAATAAATGCAGTGATCTGGCTCTCAGAAAGCTTGTTTATTTCGTCGTATGCTATGAGTTCCGAAACATCTTTAACCTTTCTCTTAACATCAGTTACAAGGTTAAGCAGTACAAGTTTACTGTCGGTATGATCTTTTAATACTGCGTCCTGCTTCAACTCGGTCACTCCCAATCCGTCGAATAATTCATATGTTTCAAATTTCTCTGCTATGACAGTATCTATACCAAACTTACTTTTTATCCTTTCAGAGAACGGTAGTATCTGATCTGCTTCTCCATGAACGAGAAATACTTTTACAGGCTTTTTCTTTATATGACCGATAAAATCATCAAGGTCATCCATATCACCATGACCGGAGAATCCGTCGATCATCTCTATCCTTGCTTTTACATTAATCGTTTCGCCAAGGATCCTGACTTTTTTTACTCCATCGACCAGTAATCTTCCCAATGATCCTTCCGCCTGATATCCGACAAACAGTACCGTAGTGTTTGGTTTGTACAGATTATGTTTGAGATGATGTCTGATCCTGCCGGCATCGCACATACCGCTTGATGATACTATGATCTTAGGATAATTATCTTTATTAAGTGCTTTTGATTCTTCAACCGATGCGGTAAATTTGAGGTTAGGAAAATCCAAAGGATTGTCGCCATTCTTTATATATTGTTTTGCTTCATCATCAAAATCATCTGAATTGTTTTTAAATACACTTGTTGCGGATGTCGATAATGGGCTGTCAACGTAAACGGGTATATTCCAGAATTTTGACAATTTCGATTTTATAGCAAGGTTTTTGTTGAATGCATATATCATTTCCTGAGTTCTTCCGACAGCAAAAGAAGGTATTATGACTGTACCTCTTCTGTCAAGAGTATCATCTATGATCTTAAACATAGTCTCATCAGGATTATTTGCCTGCATATGCTTTTTATTACCGTATGTTGATTCCATGATCAGGTAATCACATCCTTCGATATATTCAGGATCATTTATTATTGGGGTACCACGTTTTCCTATGTCACCTGTGAACACCAGCGTTGTCATAATATCGTTTTCAAAAATATTTATTGTGACAGAGGATGAACCAAGTATATGACCTGCATCCATAAATCTGATACTGATATTGTCATCAAGCTTGATTATCTCATGATAATGAACAGGTTCAAATCGCTTCAAAGCAAGGGTCGCATCTTCTACAGTATATAATGGTTCAAGAGGATCATTACCTGCACGTAAGCGTTTTATGTTCTTATATTCAGTATCAGATTCCTGTATATTCGCTGAGTCGATCAGCATTATCTCGCAGAGTTCCTTGGTCGCTTTCGTGCATATCACTGATCCTTTGTATCCTCTTTTATATAATAGCGGAATACGGCCTGAATGGTCTATATGGGCATGGGTAAGGATCATATAGTCGATTTCGGATGCATTATAGGCAAATTTTTCATAGTTCAATGCCTTTGTAGCGGATGAACCCTGAAACATGCCGCAGTCGATCATAACTTTCTTTCCTGCTGCTTCTAAAATAGCATTTGATCCTGTTACTTCCTTTGTTGCTCCGTAAAATGTGAGTTTCATGATACTTTCCTTTCATGTGTAATGATAGCATAAAAATACGTATTAAGCATATATAAAAAAAAGCCACCTGTTTTCAGTTGACTTCTTCTATAAAGATATGGTGTACCAGAGAGGATTCGAACCTCCGACCTACGGATTAGAAGTCCGTTGCTCTATCCAGGCTGAGCCACTGGTACAAATTGGAGCAGGTGAAGGGAATCGGACCCTCACAACCAGCTTGGAAGGCTAGTGTTCTACCACTGAACTACACCTGCACATTTGCTTTATGTATTATAACATAATGATAAAACGTGTCAATCAGTTTTTTTATTTTTTTCCAAGAGATTTCTCGCATAACGTGTCCCCTCATCTGTAACACTGTGCCCGTCAAATAGTATTGCGAGTTCCTGTACCCTTTCTTCATATGTGAGCTTCTTTATATTTGCCACTGTTTCATTTGCATCGCTCTTTTTGTAAATCAGAAAATGATGATCTCCTTTTGCAGCGATCTGCGGAAGATGCGAAATACATAATACCTGCTTGTTTTTTGAAAGATCAGAAAGTTTCTTTGCAGTCATTACTGCCGCTTCCCCGCTTATACCGGTTTCTATCTCATCAAAAATATAAGTTTCAACTTCATCCTCAGTACTTATTATGCATTTTATAGCAAGCATTATCCTGGAAATCTCACCTCCGGAAGCGATCTTTGCCAGAGGCAGAGGATAAGCTCCTTTATTGGTCGTTATGTAGAATTCTATATCATACATGCCCTTTTCTTTAAAATCATAAAATCCCAAGGAATTTTTATCCAGATGGAATGTGGATCTCACTTCAAAATAGACATCCTTCATCTCAAGTGAATGCAGAATATCCATTATATATGAGGAAAAAACGGATGCGTGATATATTCTGACTTTATTAAGTTCTTCTGCAACAGAATACAGTTTATCCTGCAGTTCTTTCAAACGGTCCGTCTTCTCTTTATATATCCTATCGAAATTCTCGATATCATAAAGCTGTTTTTCAGCTTCACGTCTGAATGCGGTGATATCTTCTATCGTAGCGCCGTATTTATATGAAAGCTTATCGAATATTTCCAGCTTTTCTATTACTTTGTCATACTTGTCTTCATTGAACACGAATTCCTCAGAAATATCGGTAAG
>JBAYNV010000041.1:0-14427 GCA_041678685.1 Clostridia bacterium | reverse complement strand
CGATACTCCCGCTGCAATAGCCATTTCACTTTGTGAAAGATCCATTATCTCTCTTAATGTCCTGATCCTGTCTGCTATCTCGGATATCTTAGGTTCCATTTAGTCATCCTCCCATAAAATTGTAAGGTTTTCCGTTTATTATATTTCCCAGTATATAGTTTGTCAATAATCAGCAAAAATGCATATATATAGATGAATTTTCATATTTTCTCATACTTATCCAATACCGACCGTACCGATGTTGCCGTGACGTCACTAATAGGCTTCACTTCAACGGGATCTTTTGTGTATGCGCCTATCTTCTTTACAAGGCACAGCACATCCAGCCATTTATCACCTTTATATCCCGTATTTTCATAGATCCCGACTTTTTCAAAACCCAAGGAACGATGCAGCCCCTCGCTTTTTGCGTTCGGCACCGTTATACCTGCATATACGTTCTTTATATTCATCAGCATAAGTATTTCGATCAATGCGGAATATATGACTTTCCCAAGACCTTTACCTGTATATCTGTTATCTATATATACAGTTGACTCCGCATTCCACCTGTATGCGGCTCTTTCCCTCTGCCTGTGAGCATATGCATAACCTATGACTGTCCCGTCCATCTCACAGACGATATACGGGTAGAAAGATGATATATCTTTTATACGCTGTTGGAAAGCTTCCAAAGAAGGTTTCTCGCATTCAAATGTTATGACTGTATCTATGTATTGGCTGTATATTGCTAAAAGAGCTCCAGCATCACTTTTATCTGCCATCCTCAGCTTTATATCATTCATTTTCCACCTCTGTATCCCGTATTATCAGAATTATAATCCCTCGAAGACACTACGACAATAACATTTTTGAATCTGCATATTTCGTGTTTCATTTATTCAGATTTAGTGATATACTGACAAATAAATATTTTCAGGTATAATATATCAAGAGAACATTATATCTTAAGATATAGTATATCTGAAGATATTATATATAAATATATAAGGAAACGGGAAAATGAAGGAACTGAAGAAGATAATAGTCATATGCGGGCACTACGGAAGCGGTAAGACCACTTTTGCCATGAACCTTGCTGTAAATATGAAAAAAGAAGGCAGGGATATCACGCTGGCTGACATGGACATCGTAAACCCGTATTTCCGTTCCTCAGATTACACTGCATTTCTTGAAGCTGCAGGGATAAAGGTGATAGCGCCGGCTTTTGCAGGCACAAACCTGGATACACCCGTTATTCTGCCCGATGTATACTCTGTTTTTGAAAGCAAGGGCTATGTCATAATAGATGCAGGAGGAGACGATGCAGGAGCTACCGTGCTGGGCCAGTTCTTCAGGAATATGAAGGACCGTGAGTATGACATGCTATATGTGATCAATAAATACAGATCGCTCATATCCGATCCGGAAGATGCCGCACAGATCTTAAGGCAGATCGAATATGCATGCAGATTAAAAGCGACATATATAGTGAACAATTCACACTTAAAATCGTTGAGCACGTTAGACACTGTGCGTGACTCACTGGATTACGCAGACAGGACATCAAAATTACTGGGTCTTCCCATTTTCTGCACGACGATACCAAGAGAAATATATGATAATAATATATCGTATTGCAGTCTTGGAGAAAAAACACTGATAACAGATGATCTGTACCCCATAGAGACATATGTAAGAACACCCTGGGGAAGCTGATAAGGAGGCTGTACAAATATGGCAAAGGCAATAATAAACGAAGCGCTGTGCAAAGGCTGTGAGATGTGCGTCATAGCATGTCCCAAACATATCCTTGCGCTCTCTTCAACAAAACTCAACAGCAAGGGATATCATCCTGCGGAACTTACGGATGAATCGAAATGCATAGGCTGCGCATCATGCGCGATCATGTGTCCCGATGTTGCAATAACTGTGGAAAGGTAGGAAAACGTGATGACAAAAGTACTGATGAAGGGAAACGAAGCTCTCGCTGAAGCCGCATTACGTGCCGGCTGCAGGCATTTCTTCGGATACCCCATAACACCGCAGACTGAAGTCGCGGCATATATGGCTAAAAAGATGCCTTCTCTTGGAGGAACGTTCCTTCAGGCTGAATCGGAAATAGCCGCAATAAACATGGTATTGGGAGCAAGCGCAGCAGGTGTTCGAGCCATGACATCATCGAGCTCACCCGGAATAAGCCTGAAATCAGAAGGAGTATCATACATGGCGGGAAGCGATCTTCCGGGCCTCATAGTGAACGTACAAAGAGGCGGCCCGGGTCTGGGAGGCATACAGCCTTCACAGGCGGATTACTGGCAGGCGACGAAAGCTCTCGGTCACGGTGACTACCAGCTTCTGGTATTTGCACCTTCCACAGTCCAGGAAATGATGGACCTTGTCATACTTGCATTCGATCTTTCGGATAAATACAGGATGCCTTCAATGATACTGTCAGACGGCATGCTTGGACAGATGATGGAGCCTGTCGAACTGGAGGATGAATCATATGAGATGGATCTGCCTGATAAACCGTGGGCAGCCACAGGACATCAGAACAAAAGAACCCATAATGTCATCAATTCGCTTTATCTTACGCCCTCGTCTCTTGAAGACCTCATAAGGGAAAGATATAAAAGATATGATTATATAAAGGAAAATGAACAGAGAGCGGACGAATACCTTTGCGACGACGCGGATATAGTGATCGTGGCATACGGAGCGTCTTCAAGGATATCAAGAACGGCAGTAAACCAGGCAAGGGCTTTAGGCATAAAGGCAGGGCTCCTGCGCCCGGTGACCTTATGGCCTTTCCCGGTAAAAGCCATAGAAAAGCATATCGCTCATGCCAAAGCGTTTCTGACGGTCGAAATGAGCATGGGTCAGATGGTGGACGATGTCAGACTGGCTGTGAACGGAAGAAAACCAGTACACTTTTACGGAAGGACCGGAGGCATCATACCTACGCCTGCCGAAGTTTTAAATGCGATCAAAGAAATAGCAGGAGGTAAGGAATAATGGCTACAGTATTTCAAAAACCCAAAGCTTTACTGGACGTTCCGTTCTCATTCTGCCCGGGTTGCACGCACGGTATAATACACCGCCTTGTAGCGGAAGTGATAGATGAACTGGGTATTGAAGGAAAGACGGTAGGCGTCGCGCCTGTGGGCTGCGCAGTAATGAATTACAACTTTTTCGGATGTGATATGGTACAGGCGCCTCATGGGAGAGCTCCTGCCGTGGCTACCGGTATAAAAAGAGCAAGACCGGAAAACATAGTATTCACATATCAGGGAGACGGAGACCTCGCAGCCATAGGGACCGCAGAGACAGTACATGCGGCTGCCAGAGGCGAAAATATAACGATAATTTTCGCGAACAACGCGATATACGGTATGACAGGCGGACAGATGGCTCCTACGAGCCTTCCCGGACAGATAACCCAGACGACTCCTTACGGAAGAGATCCGAAAGTCGCCGGTTATCCTATACGAGTGTGCGAGATGCTCTCCACGATGACAGGCTGTGCACTTGCACAGAGGGTCACAGTGGACTGCGTAAAGAATGTGAACATAGCAAAGAAAGCGATAAAAAAAGCATTCCAGAATCAGATAGAAAAAAAAGGCTTTTCCATCGTTGAAGTGCTTTCCACCTGTCCTACTAACTGGGGCCTGTCGCCTGCTGAATCGCTTGAATGGCTAAGGAGCAATATGATACCGTATTATCCTCTCGGTGTTTACAAGGATATCGATGCGGAGGTGAAGAAATGAGCACTCTCAATATGATAATGGCGGGTTTTGGCGGCCAGGGCATTCTTTTTTCAGGCAAGGTGACCGCATATGCAGGCCTTATAGACAACAAGCAGCTTTCATGGCTTCCCGCTTACGGGCCGGAAATGAGAGGCGGAACATGCAACTGTTCGGTGGTAGTATCAGACGAACTCATAGGCTCCCCGCTCGTGGTAGATCCCGATGTCCTTGTAGCGATGAATGAACCTTCGCTGGATAAATTCATAAACAGCGTGGTACCGGGCGGGATAGTTCTTGTGGATTCCACCATGGTGGATAAGCAGGTCGAAAGAAAAGATATACGCGTATTCTATGTTCCCGCTTCAAAGCTGGCAGAAGAAAACGATCTTCCGGGTCTGGCAAATATAATACTATTGGGAAAACTGTATAAAGAAACCAAATTCTGCTCAGAAGCCGCATTGGACGGAGCGATACTGAAATGTGTTCCGGCAAAAAAAGCAAACATGATAGAGATGAACAGAAAAGCACTCAGAATAGGGTGGGAGATATAACATGGAACAGGTGCGGGAAATAGCCAAAAGGATCGCAGAGCTTCGTGATGCATGCGGATATACGCAAAGCGAACTGGCCGCTGAGTTAGGTATAGATGAAAAGACATATATGGAATATGAGGCAAACGGACAGAACATACCGATAAGCACGATATTCCAGATAGCCAATAAGTTCAACGTCGATCTTGCTGAGATACTGACAGGATCCGCTTCAAGGCTTGATACATATCACATAGTCAAATCCGGCCAGGGCAAGGAAGTGGACAGATATCCGGGGTATCTTTATTCTGATCTGGCTTTCAGGTACAATAAAAAGATAATGCAGCCGCTTCTGGTGACTCTTGATCCTTCAGATAAACCCGCTGCATTAGTCAAACACACGGGACAGGAATTCAACTATGTGCTTAAGGGTTCGATGACAGTGACCTTTGACGGGACGAATATTCTTTTAAATGAAGGCGACAGCATATATTTCAATCCCACACATTTTCATGGGCAGAAATGCACAGGAAAAGAACAAACGGTATTTCTTACCGTTATAGCGGAATAACCCGCGGTATGACCACGCGGTCATTCCGCGTAGTAAGGAGAAATTTATGCTGGAGAGATTCCTGCCAAGAATAGAATTTGATTCATATGAGGACTTCAAGAAAAATTACAGGGTGAATGTGCCTGCATCGTTCAACTTCGGTTTTGATATAGTCGATGCATGGGCCGCAAAAGACAGGACCAAGAAAGCGCTGGTATGGTGTGATGACCACGGAAATGAAAAAACTCTCACATTCGAAGACATAAGAAAATCATCGAACAGGACAGCCAACTACTTTATGAGCCTTGGCATCAAAAAAGGTTCGGTCATAATGGTCATATTAAGAAGAAGATGGGAATACTGGGTCATAGCGACAGCTATCCATAAGATAGGCGCTATCCTTATACCAGCATCATTGCAGCTTACGAAAAAAGATATGATATACAGAGCGGTTTCCGCCAATGTATCTGCTTTTATCTGCGTGAACGATCCTTTTGTGATCGCTCAGGCAGAACTTGCTCTTCCGGAATGCCCTTCCGTTAAGAACAGGATAATTGTGGCAGGTGAAAAAGAAGGCTGGGAGAATTTCGATTTATGCATAAAAAGCTTTTCTGATGAATTAAGAAGGCCGGAAGGCAAAGAAGCCACTAAGAACAGTGATACCATGCTTCTGTACTTCACATCCGGAACGACAGGTATGCCAAAGATGGTGCATCATGACTTCACATATCCTTTAGGGCATATAGTAACGGCAAAATACTGGCAGCAGGCCGAAGAAGGAAAGCTCCATATGAGTGTCTCCGATTCGGGCTGGGCAAAGTTCGGATGGGGCAAGATATACGGGCAGTGGATAGTGGGAGCGGTCATATTCGCATATGACATGGATAAGTTCGTACCTTTGAATCTGCTTAGAATGATCGAAAAGTACAGGCTCACGACATTCTGCGCACCTCCTACGATGTACAGGTTCATGCTGCAGGAGGACGTGTCAAAATTTGATCTTTCCTCGGTAAAGCACTTCTGCATAGCGGGAGAGCCTTTAAATCCCGAAGTATTCAGAAAGTGGAAGGAACTGACCGGCATATCCATGACGGAAGGTTTCGGGCAGACCGAATCATCAGTCATGATAGCCAATTTCCCATGGTTCGATCCAAAACCGGGATCGATGGGAAAACCCTCGCCTTTGTATGATATAAAGCTCATTAACAGCGAAGGCAAGGAATGCGAAGACGGTGAAGAAGGTGAGATAGTGGTATCAGGTATAGACAAAGATCATCCGCTTGGACTGTTTTCGGGATATATAAAAGATTTTGCCAAAGGCGATGCGATAAAACTGACGGACGAATATAATCTGAAGGATGTTGCATGGCGTGACAGCGAAGGATATTACTGGTTCGTAGGCAGAAATGATGATGTTATAAAGTGCTCAGGTTACAGGATAGGTCCGTTTGAAGTGGAGAGCGCTCTTTTAGAGCATAAAGCGGTCGTGGAATGCGCTGTAACAGCCGTTCCGGACCCTATCAGAGGCCAGATAGTCAAAGCCACAGTCGTACTTGCAAAAGACTATACGCCGTCTCCTGCACTTGTAAAGGAGCTTCAGGATCATGTAAAGAATGTTACCGCGCCTTATAAGTATCCAAGGATAATCGAGTTCACAGAAGAACTGCCAAAGACGATAGGCGGCAAGATAAAACGAGGCGAAATAAGGAACAAGGACAGTAATCAGTAATAAGTAATAACGGGATTTTAAGAAGAGGTATGATTCATACCTCTTTTATATTTTCAATAGAATTATTTACAGATTGCCTTATATAGGGTTTTACCCCATGTATGGGTTTACTTCATTCCTTCTTTAAAATCCAGTGCGTAAATATTATGAAGATATTTCTGACCGCGGAATACTTCATAATAGGTTTTCCCTGTCTTTATGAAGCCGGACTTCTCAGCAAGTTTCTCCGAAGCGGTATTGCCTACCGCTATATGCGCATAGACATGTGAAACCTTCATTTCTTCTTTGGCAAATTTCAGGATCGATACCATGCAGAGGCTCATATAACCTTTACGCCAGTACTCCGGCTGCAGATCATATCCGATATCCGTTTCGCTTGTTTCCCTTTTCCAGTTATGGAATCCGCATGTACCTATCTTCTGACCGTTTTCCTTCAGCACCAGGATCCAGCGGTGCCAGCTGCGAGGCTCTTTTTCACAATAGAAATCGATCATCTCTTCTGCTTCTTCTACAGAAGCCATCGGCTCCATATCAAACAGGTAGGTATTGACCTCGTCGGTTGAAAACTGCTTCAATACGAATTCCGCATCATCATGACCGATATTTTTCAATAATATATCCTTTGTCTCAAGTTCTCTGAAAAACATTTTTTCACCTTTTAAATTCGTATATGCAGATATTATACTCAATTTCCTCATTTATTTGCAAATAAAAAAAGAGCATCACTTTTCATGACACTCTCATTTTCAATGCGGATGGCTTACAGCACTATTTTAACTATATCACCATCTGCGCTCTGCACGTCCACAAGGTCGAGATGTCCGTATTTCCTCTTGTACTTTCTCAATTCCCTCATTATCCTGCAAAGGTCTCTTCTGCTGGGAAGATACCCGTCATCTTTCTCATCTTTATCATGCTTCCTGATGACTTTTGCTGCTATAGCGGCTGTAAGATCACTGAATACCATCCATGACGGCAATACCAAATTTATGTTTTTACTATCTGAGTGTATCTGTATCCTCATGTTATTCCACCACGATCTCAACCGTATCGCCTTCAGCGCTTTCCACTTCGACAAGTTTTCCTATGAGCCCCTTATCTACCATTGACAGCAGCTGTCCGAAATCTATGCCTTTTAAGGCTTC
Source organism: Clostridia bacterium (assembly GCA_041678685.1). Taxonomy (GTDB): domain Bacteria; phylum Bacillota; class Clostridia; order DUPQ01; family DUPQ01; genus DUPQ01. The sequence continues at coordinate 6,745 of JBAYNV010000041.1, read as the reverse complement.
GTTTCCTGATACCTGGGGCATCTTCATGCCCATTTCCAATGCCATTTTGACAAGCGGTATCGGAAGATTCACTTTTACTTTATCGCCTTCCGCAGAATTGACATATATCCTGAACATAAGGTCATCTATGCATTTACGCTTTTCTTCAGGTAATACTTCCGTCTGCTTCTTAGGTGCGTCTGTAAGCAGTTCATCCACTGTCACGGACAGCATGTTCGCTATTTTGGGCAGAAGCATTATATCAGGGCATGATATGTCATTTTCCCATTTCGATACTGCCTGAGGCGATACATTCAGTCTTTCCGCCATATCATCCTGTGTTATGCCCTTGCCTTTTCTCAGTTCGCTTATTTTCTTACCCAATGATTTTTCCATTATATTTTCTCTCCTTTTCTTTTATCAATATCATAATAATCTTAGAACGCATCCATACTGTAACACCGTCATGTCCGGGCATATCACATCCCTGATACATCCCATCACTGCATGATGCCTTATCCAGATCCTCTCTGACATCTCGCTGATCACTGTTTCCTTACCTTCCTGCTTCCTGTATGATTTATTTTTCATTGTCCGGCTCCTTTTACTGCCATCATTTTACCGATGGATCCGCATCGTGTGAATGTATCGGTAGTTGAAAATGAGCCTGTTTACACAACCTAAGGTTTACATTTCACTCAACCTTTAGTTGTTTATGCTTAAATTATATCAAAATTACAGAAATTTTGTATATTTCTTGAAAATGATCATGTACTTATAAAATAGCAAAAAAAACCCGATAGTTTTTATGCTATCGGGCTTTTCTGTTATCTTTAAATTTTGATTATTTGTTGTCCGATCCGGCTTTCTTTCTTCTCTTAGCTTCAAGTACTGCTTTGACCAGTTCAGTCACAGGCAAAGGCGATAATATAAGCAATGCGCAGACGATATACAGATTCAAGGTAAGAGTCACCATTCCGAATATGTTAGCTATGAAAGGTATCGCGACGACTCCGAGCACCATAGCAAATGAGATGAGTACGGAATTGTTCAGTTTCTTGTTTGTGAACATGCCTATCTTGAACAGACTGTGATCCGAACGCATGTTGTATGCCTGTACAAGTTCCGCACACGAAAGTACTATGAATGCGCAGGTCTGTCCTACTGTTTCAGGATCTATTCCCGGTATCCCCACTTCATGTCCTATACGGAATGCTGCAAGCGTTATAAGTCCGAACCATAATCCCTGGAATCCCATCATTATACCCAGGCCATGAGCAAATATGCTTTCGTTCTTGTGGTTCGGTTTCTTTGTCATTATATCCTTCTCAACAGGTTCCATGCCAAGAGCGATAGCCGGAAGGCTGTCTGTTACAAGGTTCAGCCAGAGAAGCTGCATAGGAAGAAGAGGCGTCTTTCCCCATAAGATCATTGCGAAGAATACGACAAGAATCTCGCCTATGTTGGTTCCAAGAAGATATCCTATAACTTTCCTTATATTCGCATATATTCCCCTGCCTTCTTTGACAGCTTCGACTATCGTAGCGAAATTGTCATCGGTAAGAGTCATATCCGCAGCACCCTTTGCAACATCCGTGCCCGTTATACCCATAGCGCAGCCGATATCAGCTGCTTTAAGAGCAGGCGCATCATTAACGCCGTCACCGGTCATTGATACTACATAGCCTTTTGCCTGCCATGCGCGTACTATCCTTATCTTGTCTTCAGGACTCACTCTTGCATAAACTGAGATCTGAGCAACTTTTGCTGAAAGCTCTTCATCAGTCATCTTGGCAAGCTCTTTGCCTGTAACGGAGATATCCCCTTCATTGAAAATGCCGAGATCCTTTGCGATCGTAACAGCGGTTATGACCTGGTCTCCCGTGATCATTACCGGTTTGATGCCTGCAAGCTTGCATGTCTTTACCGCTTCCATTACTTCAGGACGAGGAGGATCTATCATGCCTATGAGACCCATAAAGGTCAGTCCGCATTCCAGCTCTTCGTTTTTGCACTTGGCAGGAAGCTTGTCTATCACTTTGTATGCCACTGCCAGAACTCTTAAAGCCTGGCTGCTCATATATTCAAGGCTCTTGTATGCTTTTGGCATATCGCCTTTTACAGTTATAGCTTCGATGGCTTCATATGCGCCTTTTGTTATGACCACTATCTTGCCGTCTATATTATGTACTGTGGTCATGAGTTTACGGTCTGAATCGAAAGGCAGTTCGCCTATTCTCTCGTACTTTGCATCCAGTTCTTCTTTCTTTCCGCCGTTTCTGTAAGCCGCATAAACCATGGCTGTTTCCGTAGGATCCCCTATATGCTTCACCTTGTCATCGTCAACGGCTACTGTTCCGTCACAGCATAAAGTCGCATAATTGAGCATCTTTTTGACATCATCGTTCATATCATCGTTGAATTCAAGAACTTCCCCGCCCTCGGTATAGACCTTGGTGACGGTCATTCTGTTCTGTGTAAGAGTACCTGTTTTATCCGAGCATATGATCGAAGCTGAACCTAATGTTTCAACAGCTGTAAGTCTTCTGATGATGGCATTCTTCTTTGCCATCCTGCCCATGCCTATCGAAAGCACTATCGTGACTATCGCAGGTAATCCTTCAGGTATGGCAGCGACCGCAAGCGATACCGCTACCATGAACATTTCCAGGATATAAAGCTTGTTCCCGCTGTCTTTGTTATCGATGACGCCTACTACGAATACGACCGCACATGCCGCCAAAGCAACTATTCCGAGTGATTTGCCGAGTTTTCCGAGCTTCTGCTGTAACGGAGTCTCGGAATCTTCAGCGCCTTCAAGAAGATTCGCTATCTTGCCCATTTCAGTGCTCATCCCGGTGGATGTTACCACTGCAGTGCCTCTGCCGTATGTGATCGCGCATCCGGTGTGTATCATGTTGTGATGATCGCCAAGCGGAGCATCAGCAGCAACTGCCGCGTCGCTGTCCTTTTCAGAAGGAACGGATTCACCTGTAAGGGCTGCTTCCTCGCTCTTTACGGATACTGATATTATGAGCCTTGCGTCTGCAGGTATGTAATCGCCTGCTTCCACGACCAGTATGTCGCCCGGGACAAGTTCCCATGATTCGACTGTCTGTTTCTCACCGTCACGTATTACTTTTGCGTGAGGTGATGCCATGCTCTTTAAGGCTTCCATCGCCTTTTCAGCTTTGCTTTCCTGCACCACGCCCATTATGGCATTCAATATGACTATTGCCAGTATGAGGATAGGTTCAAAAAATTCGCTTGATTCATTCTGCTGAAGAGCTATAACGAAAGAAATAACTGCCGCGATCAGTAATATGATTATCATTGCATCCTTGAACTGATCCATAAACTTAGAAAACAGTGTTTTCTTCTTTTTCGCTTTTAATTCGTTTTTTCCATATTTCGCCTGAAGCTCAACGACTTGTTTGGACGTCAGCCCTTTTGCGGCATCGGTCCCCAATTCTTTGATCAGGTCTTCTATCTTACTGCTATACGGTATCAAAATATCTACCTCCCAATAAATCCATTGCGACTAATTGTATCAAATATCGACGCAAAATGAAATATCATTAATGAATATATTTGATTCTTTTATATATCTCATATATAGATACGATTCCGGATTTCCCGGCAAGAAGGCATAGGGCAATCAGCGTGGTATGTTATTCCGGATTTCCCTATACCTGTTTTTTTTTGCTGTTTCTATTAATACCGGTACAGACAGCATAACTTACCTGCCGGCAGCTATTGACTTTTTATTATAATACGATATATTTTATTTATCCAATTATTCCCGGCTTAAAAACAGCCCTACAATCGGAGAAAGAGGCATATGATGTCTAAGTTTTGCGTTAATTGCGGAAAGCAATTAAAGGATAATGAATTGTTCTGTTCTAATTGCGGTAAAAATATAGGGAATCATAATATACCAAAGAGCGGTATAAATAGAAAGGCAAAGATCTTTTTAGGTGTCTTTTCTTCCTTAATCCTGGCGGTATCTGTTTTCTTCCTTATTCGCTATATATCAGGATCAGATAATTTATTTACAGGATTATCTGTACCTGATTCAGGTTCTGAAACAGATATGTATTTTAACATGCCTGATAATTACTCATACCAGAACTGGGAATGGAAAGAGGTTGAAGGAGTATACAGATGGTATTTGCAGCGTGGTGAATATGTCATGGGCAATAAAGCAGCCTTCATGAGTGATCCTGCCTCTAAGCTTGAATACAACTGGAACTATGATGTGCAGACGCTTGGCATATATGACAATACCATCATGCCGGATATGGATAATTTTAAACCTGTATTAAAGGCATGCTGGGATACATATGACTCCCCGGTATTAGAGGATCTATGGCACTGTCACAATACTGATCCTATAAATTACCCTAGCCCTCCCTCGGGCTTTGATATATTCAGCTGTTTTGTATATGGTGAAGATGATTACGAAGAGATAAGGGAAGAACTTGACAAACCCGATTCAAAAGGAATGAACTATTTATTCAGAACTAAATTGAATTATAGTTTTGAAGGAACATATTATTTTGGTTTAATTGACGAACACTATACACGAGGCATGGAAGACAGGGATTACTTTGACAGAGTTATAAAACCCGATGATCTAGATGGACTTATCGAAGAGGCAGTAATACAGGGTTATACCTGCAAGGTCGCAAATGTACAACAGTCTGATGGTGTGCATATATTTTACTATTATGTTACAGACAGCTATAGCATACCGTTGAAGATTGAAAGAATTGACGATAACGGCGATATAACTGTAATGGAATATATCATATGGAAAACCGGTAATGTCACTGAACAGGATGTAACTTCATGGAGCGGTCAATACCACTATTATGACTATAACTATTCAGGTATTGGCTCAGCAGAATATTCAATACTTAGGGATGGTACAGTGATCGGTGGGGATGATTAGAATATATGATCCAATACTTTGATATCCAGGTAATATCCATATTGTTTTGCGTTTAAACTCCCTTCCCTGTTATCTTTTTTAGGATATTAAAGCGGGGATCCTCGGTTATTCAATTGCCGATGTAGTTCACTATCCATATACCTATACCGGAAATGAGTATAGCAAGAAGATATATAATTATTCATCAATATGTATAAATACTTTTAATTTATTCATATTTCTATTGACATTGAGTAATAATTCTGTATAATTATGCTAATTACACGAATAAGAGGGTATGAAAATGAGTAAAGATATAAAAAAAGTCGTTCTGGCATATTCCGGAGGATTGGACACATCGGTCATCATCCCATGGTTAAAAGAAAATTACGCTGGATGTGAAGTCATCGCAGTATGCGCTGATGTCGGACAGGGTTCCGAAACTGACGGCCTTTATGAAAAGGCCATTGCCACGGGAGCATCCAAGCTGTATATCGAAGACCTGAACAGGGAATTCGTAGAAGACTTCATATTCCCTACACTGAAAGCGGGAGCGGTATATGAAGGGCAGTATCTTCTTGGCACATCATTTGCCAGACCTGTTATAGCAAAAAGGATCGTTGAGATCGCACTTAAAGAAGGCGCTGATGCGATATGCCATGGCTGTACGGGAAAAGGAAACGACCAGGTAAGGTTCGAGCTTACCATAAAAGCTTTTGCGCCGGACATGAAGATAATAGCTCCCTGGCGTATATGGAGCATCAAATCACGTGACGAAGAGATAGATTATGCATATGCGCATAACATACCTTTAAAGATAAACAAGGAAACAAGTTACAGCAAGGACAAGAACCTCTGGCACCTTTCACATGAGGGACTCGACCTGGAGGATCCGGCCAATGAACCAAAGTACAATAAACCGGGATTCCTTGAAATGGGAGTGTCACCGGAAAATGCGCCAGATGAGCCTGCCTATGTCACAGTATCTTTTGAAAAAGGGATACCGACAGCCGTAAACGGCAAAAAGATGACAGGCGTGGATATAGTAAAGACGCTTAATGAGATCGGCGGGAAGAACGGGATAGGCATCGTTGATCTTGTTGAGAACCGCCTTGTGGGCATGAAATCCAGAGGCGTTTATGAAACACCGGGAGGCACGATACTGTACCGCGCTCACCAGGTACTTGAAACACTTACTCTTGACAGGGATACCATGCATTACAAGGAACTTGTCTCACACAGATTTGCTGAACTGGTATATTTCGGCCAGTGGTATACGCCTTTAAGGGAAGCGCTCACCGCATTCGTCGACAGTACACAGGAAACAGTCAGCGGAAGAGTAAAACTTAAGCTGTATAAAGGGAATATCATCAATTCCTCTGCAACATCGCTTTACTCGCTGTATAATCAGGATATAGCGACATTTGAAAAGGATGAGGTTTACGACCAGAATGATTCGGCAGGGTTTATAAGCCTGTTCGGCTTACCGATAAAGGTAAAGGCAATGATGGAAAAGAAAAACGACCAGAGGAAGTGACGGTACATGGAAAACTTATGGAAGGGACGCTTAAGCGGACAGCCCGATAAACTGGCAGACGGATTCAATTCATCCGTCCGTTTTGACAGCAGACTGTATAAACAGGATATAACAGGGTCGATAGCACATGCGAAAATGCTTGGCAAGACCGGTATCATAACAACAGAAAATGCGGATAAGATAATATGCGGTCTGGAAGAGATACTGCATGACATGGAAACAGGCATACTTGTATGCGACCCTTCGTCTGAGGATATACATACCTTCGTCGAGAGCGAGCTCATAAAACGCATAGG
>JBAYNV010000040.1:0-14661 GCA_041678685.1 Clostridia bacterium | reverse complement strand
CAAGCTCTATTTTCTCTAAATATATATGGTCTGCACGGCCTACAGCTGTTTTTACAGGAATTACTGTATACGTCGGCGGCTGCATATACATTTTAAACTCCGTTATCCCGCTGATGTTTCTGATAATTACATTTTTAATATCGCATTCACACATGCTGCCGTCATCATAATATTTCCTGCCGGGGAGCATTCTTAAAGCTTTATGCCCCCCCAATGATGTTATGTTCTCGATCAGTATCGTATCAATATTACCGAAGTTCACGGAACTACCCGGCCAGTCCCATGCATTCAATGCGATCATGTCATCCCCTGTGGTCCCGGATATATTTCTCACTGCAGCATTTTTAACTGAACCATTGATATGGATCCCGTCACCGTAAGTCTTTGGAAAGCTTATATTTTCCACGATCATATCCGTCACATTGCCTATCTGCATGGCAAATCCGTGGATATCCTGTATTACCATGTCTCTGAGTATAAGCCCCTTTATATTACTTAAAAGAAATGCAGTAAATATATTATCAGAAACCTGTACTTTGTCTTTTGGGTCCTGCTCCATCCATGTACCCCCGATGATCGATATATCACGGTCCGGCGGAAGCATACCGCTTTTATCGATTGGAGATATACAGCCATAGATCACATTCCTGTTTCTGAACATGCATGTCCTTACGCTTTTGACAAGGCATATGACGGCATCCTTATCCGCAATGATATGGTTCCCGCTGTTGATGATAATAAGCTTATCAATATAGTAGACTTTCTCATTTGACGGGATATGCACATATCTGTTGCGGTTCAAAGCCCATTGCAATGCATCGCTCCATATCAGGATCTCATTACCTTCATTGTCAGTACCCATCCTGACCATGTCTTCAAATTCAGTAATCTCAAATATGTTTTCGTGCATATCAACGTCACAGGTGATTTTCTCTTCCATTCTCCTGAGTCTGTTAAGAATATTTTCCTTCATACTTTCCATGATCTGTACCTCTTGGAATATCTTCCGGATCACATACTGTTATACGTTATTCTTTATATCTGCAATAACTGTTCTTGTTATTGAATTTCGCATTATACATAGCATGATCGGCCTTTTTTATGAGGACCTCATAATCATTTCCGTCATCAGGATATACGCTGAATCCTATACTTGCCGTAATATTCAATTCTACATTCTGACATCTGATCGTTTCTCTTAAAGCACCGAGTATCTTATCGCCTATTATATTCAGATCCGCATCATTCCCTGATCCGGGTAATACCGCGATATATTCATCTCCGCCTATCCTTGATACGGCGGCTGATGCATCCAAATTATCCTGGAGCCTTCTTGCCACGATGTTTAAGACGTTATCACCGACATCGTGGCCGTATTTATCGTTTATATTCTTGTAATTATCCAGGTCGACATAAGCCACTGCAAGCTTTCCGCTGTTCGCTCTGACAGAATCCAGTCTTTCATCAAATAATGACTTGAAATAGTCTCTGTTTGGCAGTCCCGTAAGAGGATCGTGCTGTGCAGCATACTTGATTATCAGTTCAGTGGCTTTTCTGCTTGTTATATCATATATCTGTATAAGCCATCCTATAAATGATTTGTCAAATCCGGTGACATGCATGAACGATATTTCGTAGTAACATGGTCTTCCGTCTATCTGAAAATCCATTTCACAGACTGTTTCCCTACCTTCCCTGAATACACGCAGCAGTTCTGTATATCCGTTGAGTTCGGTCAGGACCGAGTGGCCTATGACATCAGCTGAAGCAAAATCCAGCATCTTTTTCGCTGCGGGATTTACATCAAGGAATCTGCCTTCTTCATCCAACACCATCATGCCGACCTTCATGTTGTTTATGATCAGTGAATGCGCTATCGGGACCACATCAAACAGCTTATATCTGAATATCCCGTAAAATATTATTATCGCGCATAAACCGAAGACAGCAGGTGTGCCGTCCACATTGTATAAATCCACACCGGTGTTATGCAGGATTATGGCCATAAACGGCAGGATCAGGGTTACAAGCAGTAACCCTGTCTGTTTACGGTATATAGAAAGCTTGCCTTTAAGTGACGATACAAGGATATACAGGGTAAACAGCAGTATCAGGTAGTTGTATCCGGCAAAAATATAGAAAAGGGGGCTGAAGGTCTTTCCTACAGTGGAAAAAGGTCCATCAGTATTCAGATGGACATTCTGTCTTAGTAACCCCGTTGTTCCATCGATCCATATCAGGATGTTCATAATGAGAGGTATGATCAGAAAAAACAGTCCGTGCCAGCGTTTTAGCAGCCATCTATTATGGCCGGTGAATTGCATGGACATGAAAAGATATGTTACAGGCGTCAGCGCGATAGGAAGGTACTGGATATTGGCCCAGAACAATTTCACCGGCAGATCCTGCGCAGCCATTTCCATTCCTTGCGCGGCGATCCATATCTGCACGAATATGAGGGTCATAAGAAAATATCTGCCGCCAAGAACATGACGGTTTTTACATACATAATAAATCAGAGGACATATTATGGCTGTAAGAATGATCGTGACCCACAGGTATGGAATAAATTCGTAGCCGATAGCTTTTCACCATTTCCTTTCTTATTATTTAAATAATATAGCATTTATTATAGCATCCATATGATTTTTATACAAATAGCCTGTATAATTCATCTATATACATCAACCACCTATGTATTGCTTACGCCATTTCTCCCAGAACACATCATTTCCCTTTTGAGATACGAGTGTGCCTATATCTTCTCTTTTATAACCTTCACCAAACATTTTGTCCACAGTTTCGCAGGCTTCGGTAAAGCCTTTTATGATCTCTACAGACTGGTTTTCAAGGCCTGCGGCAGTTGTGAAGACACCGTTAGCGCCGTCGCGTACTGCGGCATAAACAAAATCCTTCGCTAATGCCCTGTCCATGAGCCTGTGATATATTTCACACATCCTCCAGATATATGGCACTTTACAGCTGTCAGTGACTTGCACAGGATCAAGTTTAGGCGATACTGACGGGTCATACCACGTTATACCGAGCGTTTCAAGGTACCCAAGATGCTTATTTGTCAGGCCTTCGCAATGAAGCGATCTTCTGTCTGCATTGACGTCGGAGTATATCATATCCATAAAAGGCACTACGAATTCCTCCCACATGTCAGGCGGGACCAATGCTGCACAGTCATCGCACATATATGATGTGTTTCTGTAATCCGTTCCTAAAACCTCACACTGGAATTTCTTGAAATCCGTTACGCTACGTGATACTTTTGCAAGTAATATCTTAAGTTTTTCGGGATCGTCATACAGGTCATAGTACAGCTGCATGTCCCGCATGGTATAAGCAGTTGTCAGCGCTCCTTCGTAACCGTAACCGAAACCTATCTGTTTACCGGGGAATGCTTCTTTCATTTTAGCAAGGTAATCAATATAGAAGGGAGCCAATCCTTCTTTTGCATAATCACGCGGTCTGTCAAGTATTTTTATCCATTCATCAATCGAATATCCACTTCGCTCGTAATTCACTTCTCCGTTGCCTTGTGGAAAAACAAGAGGTACTCCAAGGCCGTTAAGGTGTCCGTATGATACAGGAGGAGTCGCAGGTGTTATCCTTCGCATTTTCCCGCAGCCGTCATATACATCAAAGAATTTTCTGTAATTATCCTCACTGTACAGCTTTATACCGGCTTTATGATCAGTGAACAGATCATGCAATGTCACGTCTGCGATCTCTGCAAGCGTATACAGCGACATATTAACATACCAGACAAACTTCGAATTTTCCCTCATTAACGAATAATCAACCTGTTTCATACTGATCCTTTCAGAAAAATGACTCCAGGAATTCCTGAAGCGTACCATCATATTCCGCGAGCGCAAGGAATTCCTTGCCTACCTGATTCCCCCAACTGTAAAGTATTACCGTTTTGCCTTTATACTCACAAAGATCAATGTCACTGTTGTTACAGTTCACTGCGCTTTCTATATAGTCCAGTTCTTCTTTTGTAAATGCGTCCGGATCAATGACATGCTTATCTGTATTGTCAGGCGTCATCACAGGATTCTGCATGCCCAGTTCAAAGTGCTCAAGGTCTTTGGAACGGACTATATACGGCATATACCTGTGAAGAGGCATGGCTTCAAGATAGATCATATAGTACTGTCCGTCGAAATATCTTATAACAGGACAGGCAGCATAACGTTCGCGTGTATACTCATGTTCCATTGGAGACAGGAACTCCCAGTTATAAAGGTCTATGGATCGTGCGAACAGTATGGTAAATGGTTTACCGGTAAATTCCGCAGGTTTCCCTATTTCCACAGCCATTGTGTATCCATCCGGCCCCTTGCACACTGAAGTATTGAAGAAAGCCCAACCGGGAAGATCAAAGACCGTTTTTGTCTGCCAGCTGATCAGATCTTCCGACCAGAACATGTCTATGACATTTCCGCCCCATAATGCTTTTACACCATATACATATGCGATACCGTTTTCTATATAAGGGCATCCGAATGTATGTCCTATCCCGAATTCAGGAGTCGCTTCACCTGTTTCCATATCTACGAAGTGGTAATAGTCATAACCTTTCGGATTGACCGGATAACCGTATTCATTGCTTTTACGCATCCATTCGAAACGCAGCAGCCTTCCTTTCCATATTACGGGAGTGGTCTCCACTATTCCTATTTTCAGAGTACCTATTTTTTTCAGTGTTTTTCCTGTGTAAAACTTACTGTTTCTGATCTCGTTCACGTAGTCATTTATCATATCCGCCTCGAATCCACATATCATTGATTATATTACAACACATATCGACGTACAACTTCATTTTAACGCGATATTGTGGTACACTTTGAATATTATTGAATTTCATATTTTTTCAGGAGGATCCATGTATTCGCCATTTGAGATCGCAGATAACTATATTTCCATAGGTCAGAAAAAAGTAAGGATGCCTGTCATGAAAATGCTGACCCTGGGTATATTTGCAGGTATGTTCATCGCACTGGCTAGCCTGGGTGCTACAGCAGCCGCTGCAACGATAGAAAATGGATCGCTCGCAAAGCTTATAAGCGCATGCATATTCCCTTCCGGTCTTGCAATGGTCCTCATTGCCGGGAGTGAGCTTTTTACAGGCAACTGTCTGCTTCTGATCCCCCTTCTTCAAAAAGAAGTAAAAATCACGGAAGTGATAAGAAACTTATGCATCGTATACACAGGCAATTTCATAGGTTCCATGATAATTGCCGCTCTTGCGGTTTATAGCCATACATTTTCACTGTTTGGTAATGCTTTTGCATCGTCAGCGGTCGCGATCGCGCAGGCGAAGATATCTATGTCTTTTTCCGATGCCCTCATACGCGGCATATTATGCAATATACTTGTATGCCTTGCAGTATGGATGGCTTATTCATCAAAAAATACCGGCGGCAAGATAGCGGCATTGTTCTTTCCTGTGATGCTTTTTGTTCTCCTTGGATTTGAGCACAGTGTAGCTAATATGTACTATATCCCTGCAGGGATAATGTGTTCATATGAGTATGGCATCGCCGCAGGCAGTCTTGGATGGGGTTCATTTTTTGCCTGCAACCTGATCCCGGTCACAATAGGAAATATGATAGGCGGAGCTGTAATAGGGTCCGGTTATTGGTTCGCATACTTAAAAACTTCGAAGAAAACCATCAAGTGATGATCACTTATTTTAGTTATATTTCTTTAAGTATCCAAAGAATTTTACATCCTCCTCAAGCATATGCCCAAGAATTATATCATCGACCATAAATGAGAAGAAATATGATGATTTCATCCCACCGGTTTTAAAGCTCTGGCTGAAAAGCAATGCTTTTGCTTTTAAAGCGCCGTGCATTTTTTTGTGAGCTGTAAAGTCGGGATAACCTATTTCGATCAGTATGGTTTCCTCATCGGTAAAATGATCGGTTATATGCTTTACTAATAGGTCGATCTGTTTCTCTATCTGTTCACTTTCAGTATTTGTCATTGACATATACATAAGTTCATTGGCTGTGCTAAGTAATCCTTTGTGTTCGTCGTCTATGGTCGCATTACCGCTGTTCCATTCATTGTTCCAGTCAAGGCGGGCTGAAGCTATTGGCTTCTTCAGTCCCTCTTCATAACTTACTATACGATTACGCCCGCTGTCTTTTGCGCTATACAGAGCTTCATCAACACGTTTATACAGGTTTATAAATGTTTCACCTTCCGTTTTGACAGTGACGCCGAAACTTGCAGTGCATTTGCCTGCGACAGGATGGATCCTGTTTTCCAGTGCTATGCGGATCTTTTCTGCGACTTCATATGCACCTATGATATCGGTTCCTGGCAGCAGGAGCATGAACTCCTCACCGCCAAGCCTTACCAGGATATCGGTTTTACGTATCATGCCTTCTGCGATCTGTGCGGTCTGCCTGAGTACTTCATCTCCTATGGGATGTCCGTATGAGTCATTTACTTTCTTAAAGTGATCCAGGTCAAAAATCGACACCGCAAGCTTCTGCTTGGTTATGTCAGCATCTGACATCATCCTGTCGATTATCGAGTAGAGATAATTTCTGTTTTTCAAGCCGGTAAGTTCATCTTTCAAAGCCATCTCACTTATCTGCTCTTCCGCTTGCTTCCTGTGATTTATTTCATTTGCCATGATCAGTAAAAGCAGGCATATGAGTATGACAGGTACCGATATGAGAAGGGATTTGAGTATGATCGATAACAGCGATTCAGTAATGATCATGCTCCACGGTGCGGAATCAAAAGAATATTTATATACATAATACCCGCCGACAAGTTTGATGCTGTCGTTCCTGATATTCCTTATCTTCGTCATCTGCGCATCGGAAATATCCAATTTTTCATTGATCTTGACTATCTGATCATTCAGTTGGACTTTATCACATGCAGCTATGATAGAGTCTTCCGAATCTATAAGGTAGCTTGTATAATTACAGTTGAGTATATCACTAAGAGTATCTGTAGTCACATCCAATGATATGACGCCTTTAAATTCTTCATTGTAATACAGCGGGCTTGAAAGCGTCACCATAAGTCCCTTCCCGGCCGCATCCTGATAAACCGGTGTCCAGAGAGCTTTTCGCATATAGTTATTCTGAGGGGTCGCAATCGAATAAAATGCGATATCTTTTATTTCGTCGGAATACTTGAAATGACTTGAAGAGACCCACGGATACATACCTATAAAACTATTTTCACTTGTATAATATATCCATGTGATCTTAGGATGCTTGTAATGTATGAGCCTGAAATACTTATTAAAACTGAAAATTAGATTCATCTCTCCTCTTAATATACCGCTTTCAGGTACTTTTCCCTCACCTGTTATATTTACTGAGGTATTTTCATATTCAGTTCCCTCGATGCTGTCCATATCGAAACTGTCGGTAACAGGATCATATTCTATATAACTGAATAAGGGATCTTCATGGATATAGTCATAGTTCCTGAAGTAATTGTTGCCATACACAGTCATTATTTCGATGAAATCCACGCTCGGATATATTTCATTATCCAGATCGACATATTTATTACTTCCGACGCTTTTGATATCGCTGAGTATGTAAATATATGCTCCGACGAACATTGCCAGTGTTATCGCGATAACGATCATCAGGATGATATGTTTTTTAAGGTATTTCACTTGCTTTTATTCCTCTTTCTGCAGCTTATTTACTTATCATTAGTACATTAATAGCAATCCAGCAGATAACATTAAAAACTATATGACTTGTTAAATCAAATATATCATAAAAGCACGAGATTGTCAGTATTTGTTTATATAGTTATTTTTCCTTTTCAGATTCCCTTTTTGCGATATCGTTCGTATTTATCGATTTACGGAATACAACGAATCTCTGAAACAGGAATTCAGTAATGAAATTTATCACCATTGTTATAATAAGAACGAGATAATTATTCCAGCCGACGGCGGATCCGGTCAGTTCGTTTGTCCACCATGTGCTTAACGGAGTAAATACTGCATAGTATGCAAGTACCAGAGCCATCGCTTTTGGTACATTTTCAGCGGATTTGAATGTGAATCTTCTGTTGAGCGTGAAATTCCATACTACGCTCAGTATCAGAGCGATCAGATAACTCAGCCATTCACTTAAGCGGAATACCTGAAAAAAGAGCGCATCGCTGCCAAACTGTATCAGTCCCGCTGATATTGAGAACAGCGTGAATTTGATGAACTGTATAAATTTTTCCCTTGTGGTCTGTTGTACTTTTTCCTTTTCCATGCTGCATGAACCTTTCATATATACTTAGTGATTTTAATGCTTTACAGTCCATTAAGCAACTGCTCATTTTATATATCTTATCTGATCACCCTGAAACTTCTGTAACGGTCATTCTTCAGGTATTTGCTCATAAACTCCATCGCTTCCTGTATCGCCTCATTTGCTTCTGGCATCCCGACTACAAGCTGGAAACCGTGCCACATATGCTCCCATATGGAAAGACTGACTTTAACACCAGCATTTTTTGCTTTCTCATAAAGCATCACGCTGTCGTCATATAGTATTTCGTTTTCCCCAAGCTGCAGAAGAAGCGGAGGGAAATTGTGGAAATCACCGTATATAGGTGATATATATGGATCCTTTGCATCGGCATTCCCGACATAAGTCTCGCGTATTTTACCGTCGAGGTCAAATTGGAGAAGAGCTTCAACTTTAATATTCCTCTCCCTGCTGTCGAGCCTTCCCGTTATGTCACCGACAGGACACATGGCACAGACCGCAGCAGGCATGTCCATATGATGGTCTTTAAGGTATAGAACAAGATTAAGACTGAGAGTGCCTCCCGCGCTTTCGCCTGTGATCGCTATATCCCTGCCTTTATAACCGTTCGAAAGCAGATACTCATATATTTCCACACAGTCTTCCAGAGCTGCAGGGTATGTGTGCTCCGGAGCAAGCCGGTATTCGCAGCTTATCGCGTTCAGCCTTGCCTTAAGACAGAATTCAGTGATATATTTTCTTGAACATATCACAGAGCCGGAAGTGAATCCGCCTCCGTGTATATACATGATGATCTTGTTGTCCGGTGCATGCGGGACATGTACATATTCCATAGAACAGTTCTCAAGATTTATACATGTGAGTTCCACATTTTTATCGATCTTCAGCATCCTTGCCAGATCTTCCATATCCTGGCGTGTCTTTACATAATCTGTAGCTTCACACGCATTCATCGGTCCTACATATCTTTTAAGTGATTTATAAACGATCTTTGACAATCTGCTTTGCATTACGACCTCCTCATTTGATCATCCGTATCGACGATCTTTTCGACATCATTTTTCTTCTCGAACAGCACACAGCCTCCGGTATGCTCGCCGGTAAGAAAACCTTTTTCATTCAGCGATCTGAACAAAGGCGAGTGAAGCGCTTCTATCAAAGGGATATTCCGGATATTGATATCCGAATAGGGCGAAAACGGGCACGGTTCGGCTCCTCCGCTTGCGTTTATGTGGAAGAACCCGCGTCCTGCTGCAAGGCATCCTCCGGATGATTTTTCATCTCCCGGAAATGATATGAATATGATATCTTTGTACTTATCCCTAAGTTCATAGAGTCTTTGCTCCATAAGTATCCGTTCCTTATCACCGAAAGCATTTTCACCGCCTTTTTCATCGACTGGCACATACTCGACATAAAGAACGATCTTACAGCCTTTTCCTTTCAGGATATCGATGAAGCTTTCTGATGTCACTTCCGGCAGATTGTCTTTTGTAACTGTGACCGAAGCACCGAATATTATCTTTTTTTCATGAAGATGTTCCATTATTTCCATCAGTTTTCTGTATATTCCCGATCCTCTTCTTGTATCCGTATATTCCTCATTGCCTTCTATGCTTAAGACAGGAAGCAGATTCCTGGAATCATCAAATATGCACAGATATTCGTCTGTTATCATCGTTCCGTTCGTAAAGACCGGGAACAGTATGCTTTTTACAGTAGAAGCAGCAAGAATGACATCCTTACGTATAAGAGGTTCGCCTCCTGCGAGCAGTATGAAGCTCACACCCATATCCATGGCTTCTTCGAATATGCGCAACCATTCCTCTTTTGTCATTTGTGTATTATCGACTCCGTCAAAACACCCGCGGGTTGCTCTTGAATAGCAGCCTTTACAGTGAAGATTACATTCACTTGTGATACTTGATATGAGGAATGAAGGTATGTGCTCACCGATCTTCTCATTCCTGCTGCGGATCAGGGCTGCTTTTTTACATGCATTCATAAAAGACATCATAAACATGCTTTCTTTTGGTTCTTTGAGAGTGACTTTAATGGCTTCCTTTACCAGAGCTTCTATCCCATCGCTCAGGTATTTTTCGAGATCGATCGTGCTTTTTGTCATATTCCAAAACTCTTTCTAATGGTTAATCATCATATTGATGATAACAGAAAAGAATATAAAAATATACTAATTAAAATATGCAGTTGCTAATCGCACAGCTATTTTATTTCGTTTTCTTCTTTTATAAACTCAACAAATTCCTCTGCAGGCATAGGAAGAGCATAATAGAAACCCTGGATGTAGTCATAATCCGTACCTTCAAGCATCTTCAGATGCCCGGAAGTTTCTATGCCTTCAATGACGGTTATAAGGTCAAGCTGTGAAAACATTTTCATTAGGTTCTCCAGTACAATATGCTGGCCCATTGCAAGGCTGTGATCTATTTTTACTATCAGGAACGGCAGTCCGACTACCTGTGATATGTTCGCATATCCGGTGCCAAAATCATCCAAAGCAAACTGATAGCCTTTATCACGATACTGCCTGATACATGACGATACATTTTCATTGGATGTATTGGCGACTGTTTCAGTGATCTCGAAAAGTATGGAACCGGGATCCACTTCAGATTTGTCCAGTATCGATGTGAGTTTCTCAGGCATCTGTCTGTTTATGAATTCTGCCGCTGATAGGTTGATACTGATATATCTCATTTTTAAAGTGTTCCTTGGGTCATACTTTTTCATGAAATCGCATACCATTATGACTACGGCCTCATCCATCTGAAGCGCAAGGCCATTTTTCTCAGCAATAGGTATGAATTCAGAAGGCAGCAGGATACCGAATTTAGGATGGTTGAAACGCAGCAGCGCCTCAGCCCCAACGAAACATTTTTTAGCGGTCGAATATACAGGCTGGTAGTACATTTCAAAATACCCGCCATTTTTTATAGCATCATTCAGCGCATATTCTATCTGCATGGTACGGTCCAGCTCATTTAGCAGGATATCGTCAAGCGAAAAGATCTTTCCTTTTTTTCCGTTTGGTTCAGCATTCGAAATAGCGATCTCCAGAAGGTTCACCATCTCATCAACAGTGTATTTTCCATGATCCAGATCAGGCATGCAGCATATGATCGACGAAAGAACTATTTTCGTATCGTTTACGACCCATGGGCTGTCAAATTTGTTGATGATATCCCCTCTCAATTGTTCATATGCTTTTTTATCACATGTGATGGCTACGAATCTTGCGTCCTTCATTCTAAATACCCATATGTCATCTGAGACGGATGAAAGGAACTTCCCTACTTCGATAAGGACCTGATTGCCATAACTCAATCCGAATATCCTGTTTATATACTTTATGTCATTTACATCCACGGATATTATATTGAAAAATTTGTTGCTGTCCATGAGTTCCTTAAGAAACTGTATCATAGCCTTGTAATTGAACATCTTAGTCATTATATCCCGCATATCCTGAGGGTTCTGTAAAGTGTAATACATAGTCGTTATGGAAAGCGCGATCGTAGGGCCTGTTATAAGAAGCTTAGGGAAATAATACTGTACTATCATTGCGACGACAGTGATGAGCAGATAGCACAGTATAGTCAGATACTGTACTTTTTTCATATCTTTGCGGTAAATATTGATGAAAGCCATGATAAAAGCCATATAGAAGCCGCATGTGATATGAAGAGCAACGAAATACGGTCCATGGATATATCCGATCATCTGATCTATGTAAAAGAACACGCCGGTAAACGGATTGACGGCAAGGAGTATCATGATCATGGCAAATGCAGGGAGAAACAGAAGCAGTGCCTGCATCATCCTGCACTTCATAAGCTTTCCGGCAAGTGACATAGTATATAACAGCATAATGACAGGAAGACATGTCTGTATGGAGTAAAAGGCTGTATTTAAAAGATAGTTGACCCAGTAGGGTATAGTTGCGACAAGATCGATCGTTATGGCAGTGATGACATCAAGTATCAGAACGACTGTCGCTGTCCCGATCATCAACCCGAAAAGCCTGTTTGTAACACTGTCGAAATGCCTTACGCGGAAGTAGTTCACCATTATGATGATGATGCACAGAATGCCACATATTTCATACTCGATGATGTAACTCATGCTGCCTGTCTTTCCGTAATGTATATGTTAAGTGAAAAGAATCACTGCCTAATCGAACAAAAATCTGTTCGATTTCGTTTTCTTACATATTTAATATTATAATTGCTGTAAACCTAGAAGTCCAGCAGATAATAAGATACTAGTCTATGCCGATGACTGTATCGTAAGGCCAATCAATGATGCCGCCGAAATCATATACATACATATATCCCAGAGCTATCAGTTTTATGACAGCCTGAGAACTCCTGTTACCTGTCCTGCAGTACAGTGAACTACATCGGCAATTGAATAACCGAGGATTCCCGCTTTAATATCCTAAAGAGCAAATATATAAAAAGTATGGGTTGTAATATATATGCTTTGTTTTATATAATTGTCCTATATGATCATCAGGAGGTAATACATGTTTTGTATCCATTGCGGACATCAGATGGCAGACGGCTCGAAATTCTGCACTGACTGCGGGAAACAGCAGTCTTCACAGCCAACCGAACAGGCGGTCTGGGTATTTACAGCTACCCGCAGATACTCTTTGTTTAAAACGGATGCGTGCAATATCATTTTTTTGAAGGATCGTCTGGTATTGGCATATCTTACAGGAGAGCGTCAGAAAACAGAAAGCGCAAAAGTCGCGGCGGATATAAAGGCTCAGGGACTAGGGTTCTTTAAGGGCAGTGCAGCAATGATGAGTTACTGGGCGGACTATTCAAAAAAGTATTATACGATGGACATAAATGCCATACTTGCTGAAGATCCTTTAAATCAGGTCATACTTTATTCCATGATCTCGCAGATCCGATTCGAATGTTATGAATCAGGCGACAGTGAAAGTAATGCATCAGGCGGTGATCTTCTTATCCAGATCCAGGGCGGTGAAATGCTTAAATTCACGCACGCTTCACCCGGTGACAAGCAGATCAAAAATATACTCACTTCCCTGTTTGGGTACAAACTCAAATACAAATAACATCCTTAACGATATGTCAGATATGATCAAGGCTTATCTTTCTATGTTATATACCGTATACTCGTGCGACATGTGATATCCAAGTTTTTCAGCACACGCTACAGAGCGAAGATCATAAGCATCCCAGCTTGGATAAAGGTTGCGGCTGAGGCACTCCAGGATAAGCTTTGATCCGCAGGCTGTCGCAAGTCCTTTTCTTCGAAAATCAGGTTTAGTGTCTATTTCGATCTCTATCCCTCCATTGTATACGATATATGAAGATGCCCCTGACACAGGTCTGCCTTCATACAGGGCAGCTATCCCCAGACCGCGTCTGTTAAAATCGTCATATGAATCGTAGTTCGAGCAGAAATCCTCTGACCATTCTTCTTTTAACAGTTCGTTATAAATCTCTTCATTTATAAACGCAAGTTCAAACTGTTCCGGAATATTACTTACATAAAAAGCAAGCTTCTCCCGGTCAAAAACATCCGGTTCTTTTTTGATCGCATACCTGCAGGCTTTTCTGGCATTGCCCTTCCAGACCGATTCGATCATTTCAAACCATGACGCGTCTTTAGAGGTCACAATTTTGCCGGCACAGTTTTTTACCAGTTCTTCATCCGGTATTCCTGCAAGGAAACAGAAATCTGCTGTAATGATCTGTGTCGAAACAGGTTTTCCCAATGAATCAGCCCATGCTTTACCCATAACGCCCTGAAGGCATGTCCATATCATCGTCTCATCCCATCCGTCAAAAAGGAATGCGATCTTATACATATCATCTTTTGTCACTGTTACCATATTTACCCCCAACTTATACTGTTATTTATTGTTTGTCTTTTAATATATCAAGAGTCCTGAAACAATTCTGTATGATATGGCATGAATCCTTAAGTCTTTCCCTGTAATTTATATGGTCCCGCTTATACAGCATATATGACTTCTTATCCACACTCACATCATTTCGATATCCAGTCCGGTGAATGAGCCTGAACCTCAGAGTCGAAGGATCTTTAAATCAAGAAGAGACCGCGTATGCTTATTTCCAGAGCATCGGAATTATAATACAAATACGCCAGGGAGTTGGACAAAGAACTCTTGGATCTGTATTCCAAAATATCACCGTATTCGTTATCTGTTGTGACGGTGTCATCACAGCCGTTATGTGACAGTATCATGAGAATAATGATTACAAGAGATATATACCTTATGATTGATTTCTTACAAAACATGCACCACCGTTTCTTTCTGTAAAACTTATCATATATGTTACCTGATATATAATTCTAT
>JBAYNV010000039.1:0-14727 GCA_041678685.1 Clostridia bacterium | reverse complement strand
TCATGGTGTAACTCCTTTCGTAGTATATTATTAAATATCAAAGAAATGTGCACATTACCAGCATCCAAATATATGCGCATGTTTTAGGCAGCATCAGCATGCCGATCCTTGGATCTTTGTTAGACCATATCACAACAGGGAAATAGAAGGTAAAACTAAGTACAATGGCAAGCCACATAAGACTAAATCCCGATTCCAAGCTTCTTTGGAGAAAGAAAAGAATGGATACAGCGAAACCAAGCAGAAAAAACGGGATATTACGGGTGATACCAAATATGACCGGAGGATATCTATCCGTCCATTTATTTTGCGGCAGCAGGCATAACATAATACGGACAGCGGCAAGGAAATAGACCGCATAGGACCAGATATCCATATTTTCCAGATCAAAAACCAATAACCCGATGTGCCAGAGAAGCAGATAAAATACCGTCATGGTGATCGAAGTGATCTGTTTGCCCCGGCCTAGTGCAAAACGGAGTTTCTCCTCATTGCCTGTCATTATAACAGTGATCCTTGGTACAAGATGAAAGGAGTCACCGATAACTAAAACCGATCCCATTATTCCTGCAATGATCCGGGCAGGATCATCAGATCCTGTCAGTAAAAGAATAAAACTTAAAATCAAAGCGGTAACTATATAGAGCATATCAAAAATGGCTTCGACTTTACCAAATACTCGTTTCATTCTTTATTGTCCTCTCTTATACAGGTCCTGCCGGAACGATCCGGATCTTCATTCTTCAGACAATGTCATTGGCATATACTTATGTACCATGTACTGTTAAGTATAGTGTTTTTTCAGCACTCTTGCAAGCCTGATACGGTTATAGCGCTGGGTTATGATACATGGCATATTGACTGCAACAGCATATATGAACATAAATAATATCACTATTGGCGGGGTAAATAACCCAAAGATCCAGAAGGGAAGAATGGCAAGGAAATGAGTCAGTTCAGCACGGCAGGTCTCGGTCTGGAATCGTTCCAGGTTTTCTTTTGAATGGTCGGTCAGATGTTTTTTACTGAAGCCGCTTTTTACAATTGCGCCTCCGTCGGGAAGCAGGTGTTTCCATTTTCGGATCTTCAGTACCTTTTCATAAAATATCCCGTTAACTTCCCACTTATGCCCCCTGTAAAGGAAACGATCAGGTGAAAAATATCTGTCAGGCATTTTCAGGCAGATCACGACAGCCGATAACTGGAAAACAAGCCATAGTATAAGGCATAACGCGATCATCAGCTCATCAGATAAAAAGAAAATCTGCATCTTATTTCTCCAGTTTTATTTTTCTGTCTTTCCAGACAACACTCAGATGAAACAGCTTTTTAATAAATGAAAGCAGGAACACATACAAAAAGAAAAACAAATATATCGGGTAACAGATCAACGCATATACTTTGAAATCACCTATTTTATGAGTTATCCTAAATAACTCAAGAGTCCATAAGACGTATAGAAGCAAACACATGACAAGATAAAGCAGGTTCTGATTGATCATCGATAACAAAGCGCTCAGTAAGACCGATGTGCATGAAGTCACCCATAAGAACACCATTATAAACACCGGAATAGGAGTCTTTGCAGCTCCTGTAGCAAAATTCTTTATCCATCCATGGAAGAGGTCTTTTATACCTTCCCCATACATACGAAATGAAATATGCTCTCCACCCAGATACAGCCTGAAAGGAGATCCTGTCTCGGCCAGCTTTTTACCCAGAGCAATATCATCAGTTATACTGTTTCTGACCGACATATGACCTTTTATCGCCTTGTATCTGTCTTGGCTGATCAGGATCACAGGGCCGAATAACCCTGCTGCCGGGTAATGGAAGATCCCCGTCATGCCATTTGCAGCGATCTGTATGATATTGAAGAACAGTGAAAACTGCTCATAACTTTTTTCTGTATGATGATATGGCTGGACTGAAATGACACACTGATCCTCTTCATAGACCATGATCAGATTTGATAAGGCATCCGGGTTCAACCTTACATCCGCATCGAGAAACAGGAAAATATCCCCGCTTGCCTCTTCAGACCCCTTCTGGCATGCCCATGCTTTTCCTGTCCAGTCTTTTGGTTTGTCCTTGATGGTTATCAGTTTTACCGCGAAGGATGATGCGATCTCTGAGGTTTTATCCGAAGAGCAGTCATCAACGCAGATGATCTCATGGATCGGATATGTCTGAAGATTGAGGTCATGCAATAGCAGCGGGAGATTCGCTTCTTCATTTCTGGCAGGGATTATGACTGATAGCCGGTATGTCCGTTTGATATCGGTACCTTTTTTAAGCAAAGGGAAACGATTGAAAAGAAGCAGGCTTATTATCAATCCGACAGCTATCACAATGATGTTCAGCCACATATTCATTTGCTCCCGTCTGTTTTTGAAATATTCCTGTGCAGATTTTTATGGATCTCATCAGCTGCGACCTTGCCTGTCAGAATTGAAACCGGAAGCCCTGAAGGACTGAAGGTCCATTGTCCCGCCTGATAAACATCAGGCAAAGGCGTAAGAACAGATTTCATTATTTTTTTAAGATGCGTCTGTGAAGGCATTTTACCATCGCCAAATGCCCATCCTGTGATAGCTCCTTCAGAGTTACCGGTCAGGTTTTCAATGGTCAGGGGAGTGGAACACATGCTAAATAACACTTTTGATCTGATACCTTTCAGTATCGTCTCATCCAGGATCCCGATTATAGTTTCGGTACACAGATCCTTGAATGCATCATACCAGCCTGCCTGATATATCTCTTTAACGAGGGTATGATCCATCAGCGTACTGACGATCAGACCGGATTTTCCTGCCGGTGCCAGATCAGGATCACGTAAAACAGGACAGGATATCTCATAAGTAGTATATTTTAAATAATCCAGAATATTTTCTATAGATTCAGCCTTGGTATATACACCCGTCAACAGTTTCTTAGCAGCAGAGGAGAGCCCGATAGGACTTGGCGTATAAAAGCAATGCGAACCGCATGCTTTACTGAAGCATTCCTTTTCAAGATCGATCCCCAAAAAGACAGTCAGGATGGAATCACCGCCCACATGACTGCTGACGAGCCTATTTTGGTCTGCTATTTTCTTTGTCAGTTTTATACTGTCTGCTTCGATAGCCCCATACAAATGCTTTGTATCGCATGCCCATATCAGTTTTTTATAGCTGAAGCTTCTGCCATCAGCGGTAACGATCCATTTTTCCTTTATATTTACGCCCGTTACCCTTGTATTTGTAAGAATTTCACCATCACGCCCATGGATATATGCGGTGAGCTTCTGAGCCAGTACCCCTGTGCCGCCGACAGGATAATTGTAATCAAGGTATAAGCCAAAGTAGCTCAATGCAAAAAAAGCAGGCGTATTCCTGAAAAAATGCTGTGTTATGATGTCGATCAGCGATCGGTTCTGCGTGAATCGGAGTAAGTGATCATTTATTGGCTTTATGAGTCTGGAAGCCTTGTTTATATTTTTTTGATACTTTACAAGCCAGGGAAGAAGCGTTTTAAATATATATTCTTTGTCTTCAAGATAATTTATGAACAATGGATTATCCACGCCATATATCACATCCATATATCCCATTACCTTATCGATTTCCTGAATGATCATTCTTATATCTTCCCTGTTCGAAGGGAAGTATCTGTTCAAAAGCTTTTCATAATCATAAAGGCTTTCCCTGGAATGAAGCTGTATGATATCTTTTTCGATCCCGATAGAAACAGGATTTTTTACAAAATCTATATCGATCCCAAGCTGTTTCAGCATTGGGAATATGATACCTGAATTTTCAAATGCCCTTATACCTGCATCAAAGACAAAGCCTTTATATTCAAAGGAATGAACGAGTCCGCCGGTTTCATTGCTCTGTTCACACAACAGTACCCGGTATCCGTATTTGCATAAATAGGCTGAAGCAGTGAGTCCTGAAACACCTGCGCCTACTATGATCGCGTCGTAGGTATTCTCCTTATTCAAAACAAATCTCCTATATAGTATCTTTAATATAATATACTACACTTGATATTTCAACCGCTTTTTCATTTTTCAAGGTTTTTATGCAATTATTCTCACATTCAGATAAAAAGTCACGATCTATATTATGCCCGGCAGAGTACTTATCTATAATTTTCTTTGCACCGGTAAAGTTACCTACCGAAACGCGTCTCATGATGCCGCGGATATCAAAACTTTTTGAACAGGATGGGTTTTCACAGTATTGGCATTGTGATGCTTTAAGCATTATGGACCGCTGTTCTTCAGGATATTCACTGTAGAGCTTATCAGAAGTAAATGGCTTTTCCAGAATAGTAACAAAGTTGCGCATTTTATCATGATAAATATAAGGATTTATCCCTGCATCTTTTAATGCCGCATTTGCAGCGCTCAGTCCGGAAGTCGTAACAGTCGGCGTACCGGTCCCCATTACGGTAGATTCCCCACAAAAGAAAAGGTTCTTCCATTCGCTTCTCGTATGTAAACGCCTGAACATATGCTGTCCCAGCATCTGCTTCGGACCGGCGACAGCTCCGCCATTCTTCATCGTATAACGCTCGATCGTCCTGGGCGTAGCCACTTCAGCATAACGGACAGCTTTCGAAAATCCAGGGAACCGTTTTTCCAGAACTGCGATAAGCCGTGCTTTTTCTTTATCCTTTTTCCGATCGTACTCTTCTTTATCGCTCAGATCCCATTTTTCAAAAGTCGGTCCTATCGCCATCACAACATGGCCATCGGCAGGGCAGAGGGTTTTATCGTCTATACTGAAAATGTATGCAGTTACTTCGCTTTCGTCAAGTTTTTGAGGGTTTCCCACAAGCATTTCTACGGCGGAAGTATCATCAGGTATAACAGACTTATCGACATAGACGTATAAAACGACGCTGGGACTGGTAGGTATCTGGGCCTTAGCCCATTTTATCTTTCTGTCAGTTAAAAGATCTTTATCTATCAGTTTTTCATATAGATTCCATACTGTACCGGAATATATGATGTGATCGGCATATATCTTATTACCGTCAGCAAGCTGCACTCCGATCGCTGTTTTATGATCGAACAGGATCCGGGTCACTATGCTTTGATAAAGCATATCGCTTCCGCTTTCTTCGATCGCTTTTTCCAGTTTTCCGGGTAAAAAGAGCGTCGAGCCTGCCGGATAATAGCTACCCCCGACGTGATTATCTATAAACATCACAGATGCAAGCACAGCGGGTGATTCCTTAACTGTCGTATAGCAGTATGTGGATGTAAGTTTATCAAAAAAGTTGAAAATCTCAGGATCAGTGAAATATTTTTTAAGAAGGTTTTCTGTGCTTCTGTTCAAATAACTTAAAAACCTAGCGTATGAAACAGGATGCTTCAGCAGGCTTTTCAGACCTTCCCATGGATCTGTTTCATCCGGAGTGGAATATGTCGGACTATCCACCATTATATGATGATACATTTTCTGCATATCATGATAGAATCTTTTTAAATTTTCCTTCTCAGAAGGGAATATGGCGGATAACTCCTCAACGAACATATCGACATCCAGCCAGAATTTAACACGATGCCCATTGAAATTTACCGAGTAAAGATGATCATGCCTGATCATGTTTATCGGTTCTTCCAGACAGTTAAAAACAAAACGGTGTGCATTGAAACCTTTCTCGCCAAACCCGTAAAGCATTGCAGAGCCCTGATCGAACACTACATCGTCCCGCTTGAAAATACCGCAGGAACCGCCGGGTTTAAAGTTATTATCTATAACAGCGACATGCATCCCTTTTTTTGCAAGCAGGCTGCCGGCTGTCAGTCCTGATATTCCGCCTCCTATAACAATAGCATCATACTTCATTTTATCCTCCATCGTTTTTATGGTTAGACAAATAAATCAAGATAGGGAACCTGTACTTTTACAACTGTGTTCGTAATTTTAATTATACCATAACGACCTGTTTCTCTATACAGATCAAATTCAATGATTGCGTTATTTACAAAGCAAAAATTCTGAATGTCAGCATATGCTGTCAAGCTCCATAAAATACAGGGAATCCAGCAGGTACTGCTGCTTATGGATCTTAGTCAGTTCAAAAAGCTGATGTTTAATGTGCCTTGCCGACCCGCCCTGACTTACTTTATCAATATTCTTTTGAAAGGCTGACCGTGCCTTATCATCAGCCAAATCCTTGAAATACCCCCATACATGCGATGCTGCGTTTACAGCGTTTCCGGATGTGACAGGAGTCTTCATCGACTCGTCGATCAACCGGTAGAACTCAAAAAGGGGATAGGCATCCTTGTCTTTCAACAGCTGTCTGATCTCATTGTAGTTTTTTGGTGAATGCTCCAGGACCAGGTATTTGTACCGCTCCCATTCCTTTTCTAACCGCTTTATCTTTGGCGGGGAGATAACATTTATACATTTTATAGAAGACAGATTTTTATCTTTTACTTCCACCATGATGTCTGTGTCCTGTTTGGGAAGAGATCTGTAAAACTCAGCAAATTCACTGACATCCAGTGTAGCGGAATGAGAACCGGATCTTTTATCCTTGTCCTGCTGGGAATAGTGCAATTTCTGAGGACCATCTTTCTGTTTCCAGGTTTTTCTGCAGGCAACTATCCATTCCCCTTCAGAAAGGATATTATCAGGATTAACCTGATGATGAAGATTGTCGAACACAACGGGGATCCCTTCATCCTTACCTATAGACAGCACGTCAGATATGGTATACTGGCGGTCATCATTTTCGATAACCAGTCTGCAGCGGATATTACTATCAAGACAACGGTGGTTTTGGATAAAGCGTCTTGCTGCGGCTTTTTTGTCACCGTAAATGCCTCCGATATGGAGTATTATCTTGTGCTCTGCTCCCAGACCCATTGCATCCAAAAAACGGCAGTGATATTTAAGATCTTCCACCGCACGGTCTGCGACCGCTTCATCCGGTGAATTCAATACCGTGTATTGTCCCGGGTGCATTGACAGGCGTATACCATTTACCAGCGCCTTATTCCCGATCATTTTAAGTATATCGCTGAATTCCTCCCACCATTTTAAGGTGTTTACCGGATGCGAGCCAAACGGTATTATATCCGAACTGATACGAAACAGCTTTATACCGTTTTGTATGTTGTATTCCAATATTCTATCCAATGATGCCAGGTTTGATCGGATGATGTCATTTAATACATCAGCAGTGGCGTTTTTCATCGTACAGGTCCGTTGCTTTGTCCCATAAACACCGACAGTCAGGCATGCGTATCCGATATTCATCCCACGATCCTCCAAGCAGCAGTTCAGATATCTAAAAGATCATCTCTCCCGGTCTATATCCTTCCGGTAATTCTTCTTCACTTAAAAATTTGAAGCTGTCATCACGCAATACAGGTAAAAACGCCTCATATGGGATCCTGGAAAATTCACATCCATAATTACTGGATCCGAACCACCGGCCTTCTTTGCCGTTCAGATTCAGGTCTCTTGCGAATTTTGTATGGTTTGAGCAGTCATGGACTGCCAGATCCCAGTGTTCATCATCAGCTATCTTCATGAATTTTAGAGTCAGTTCCCGGCTCCAGACAGGGGAAATATAGCCATGTCTGCAGATATACATATTTTCTCCGGTATAATTGTATATGTTATTCTCATTAAGATGTAATTCTGCACAATTGATAAAATCAAGTTTTGTATCTAATACCGACTGCTTTTTCCTGCAGAATGCTTCAAAAAACTCAGGAGTCATAGGGGTTTCTATACCTACATTTTTTATGTATTTCTTTGCTATCCCGATATTTTCAATGACTTTATCTGAACAATTGGTGGCACCAAGATTGAAGCGTATCTCATCAAGGCCTGATGCTCCTAATGCCTTCATTGTTCCTTCCGTAGCTAAAGTACCGTTTGTATATAAATGCTGATGGATACCTGCATCACGGAATTTCCTGATGATTGTATAATATTTTTCGATTTCCATGAAGGGTTCGAGATATACATAGGAAATGCCGGTAGGTTTCTGCTGGATGGAAAGAAGCAGATCGATATCCTTTTCGTAGAATTTCGTACCTCCGATATCCCACATGTCCTCACCGACAGGCGGGATATCATCTATAACGCCGTAGTCATAACAGAACCTGCACTCTAAGTTGCATTTGTTTGTTTTTCTGATCGCACCTAACCCGGTCCCTAGCAGACATGAACGGCATCCTTTGGCGAATTTGTTTTCATTACCTACAAAAAAAGTCCGGTTCTCCAAAGTCTTTAAATTTCTTATCTTTGACATCAATGCCTCGTTCCTGTGGTCGACCGCTGCTTCGATCTGTGCAAAAGCAGAGTAAACGATTTCCTGCTGTTTCGTCATAAGTTCCTCATCCTCGGGCAATGACGAAAAGAATTCAAACCATTTCAGTGCATCTTTCTTTGAGATCTTCATTATGTATTACCTCCGTCACATTCATCATGCGATACCGGCTTTCAGTTACATTTACAATTGTACCATTCAAAACTGAATATAACTGTAGTTCCCAATAAAATTTATTACCATCATTTTGGCCCTTATACAGATAACGCTCTGAAAGTATCCAGATACAAAACTACCTTTGGATCATTTCAGTCATATGACGGCTTGGTGTTTGGTATATATAAAGGATCTTTCTGCTACTGTTTTGGACAGATGATCCCTTACCGCATTTGATATGTTCAGATAGTCATTGGTCAGGATACAGTCCATACCCATATCTATATACCGTGCAGCTTCAACAGGATCGTCTGCGTAGAAAATATTGCAGATGATACCGTTTGCATGAGCATAGTCAACTGATGACTGATCGAAATACGGCTTATAGAGCTGTACCTTCTGAGCGTTGATAGTGATAGCTCTGTTCACCATGGCAAGCATATCATCCTTCTCATTGTTCCAGCCTATGCAGAGGCTGATATCCGGTGCGATATCATGGAATTCCTGAAGTGATTTGTCTGTACTGCTCATCATGTAGCAGTGTTTCTCACATCCGTACTGCCGTATGAGATCTGCGATGTCTTTATAATGATGATCCATATCATCACGGTCCCATATTTTAACATGGATATTCATGATAGAGGTGCAGGCCAGCTTTTTCAGTATATCCTCGAACGTGATGATCTCAAGCCCTTTGAAATGCTCGTTTACTCTGTTCCCGAAGTCAAACTTTTTAAGTTCCTCAAGAGTATAGTTCCAAACGCTTCCTTTCCCGTTGGAAACACGGTCAAGGCTGCTGTCGTGTATCGAGACGAGTTTTCCATCTTTGGTGGTCCAAAGGTCGAACTCTATCTCTTCCGCGCCAAGCGCTACAGCTGCTCCGAAAGCCGGTAAACTATTTTCCGGTGCAATAGTGCTGAAACCGCGATGAGCGCATATTCGGGGGTAGTACAGGTGCTCATCATCAGCGATCATCATGCTGCCTGCCGGTCTGTATAACCATGGGCGGCGGCCTTCATCGATATACTCATGGTGGGATCTGAGTTTGCCTTTAAAGCCTGCGGGTTTGTAATACTTTTCTGCAGGATCGATGTCGATACTTGCGATCCCGGTTTCATTTTTCATGTTCAGCAGCATCTCTCCCTTAGGAGAAACAACCATGCTGCAGCCACAGACCTGTGAATCCTTTCCAAGAGACACAGCTGAGCGTATAAGATAAGCATTGGTATTATATGAAAGGAATCGTCCGATGATCTCCAGCGTATCATGAGTGTCAGTACGCTGATGTGAGCATCCTATGATCATATCCACATTCATTCTGGCGAGTGCTGAAAATCCTTCGTACATATAGAAATCATAACAGGTCATGAATCCAAAGCGCAGCCCGTCGATTTCCAGTACATATTGAGGGGCATATTCATAACTATAGGAGCAATCCATGCCGTTCCCGCCTTCGGATATTGTTTTGACTTCAGATGGAGCGGGATGTGCTTTGAAATATATCCCGACCTCATGTCCCTCACGGTCAAATGCATGGGTCGTATTACGGTATGTCTGTCCTGATACACTTGAAGCATAATTTGCAAATATGATAGCATGGCACCGTTTCGCTGTCTGCGAAGCTTTCTTAGCGATGATGGCATTATACTTCCTAACAGCCGCATTGAAGGCTTCTCCGTCCGGTACATCAGTTGGGACATCGCAATATTCGGGGAGCACTATCAGATCCATGGAATCGTCACAGCTGTCCAATAACCTGAGTATCTCATCAAAACACTTATCAGCGTCTTCAAAAACCATCGAGTAGTGTGGCTGTATGATACTTACTTTCATAAAAAACCTCCCTGTAGAAACATATTGCATTATACCCTTATTCTTTTTTTCAGTAAACATCATATAACTTAAGTCAGAAGTAATTTATGTATTCGCAATCTCAAAATAGAGCGTATCCAGATACTCATCATCTATAAATAAAGCAAAAAGAGCAATCGCAAATTAATACGATTGCTCATAGTTCTTCATCATTTATTATTTAAAACAGTAATCTGTCAGATAAAGCAGTTTATTCCCAAGTATTCTTATTTCTCCTTTATCGGTGTCAATAAATCCAGTTGAATAAATTGTGCTGTCTTTTCACCGCCTGTAAAATATGAATATGCGTTAAGATGCTCTTCCAGACAACCACCCATACCAAATGGCTCCCGTACATCTGACTCATACTCGCTATTGTTTTTAACCCATTTACCAAGAAGTTTCCATTCATTAAAATCGCCCATCCTGATACAATGTGCCGCATATAGACCACCTTTAAAGCATTTCTTTTGCAGCGGAGATGCCACATCCAGATCATCGGGTACGGTTACCCAGTATTCATATCCGTATGCCTCGTTGCCAGTCGGACAAGGATTATTAAATCCAAACACTCTCAGATCGGGTTTGATTTTTTGAAGCCCTATACTTCTGATAAACTCATCCAACGGTTTCCATGCGTTATGTTCCGGATTTTTGCCGATATAGCAGCTTGCCGCAACGGTGCAAGGGGGTAGATAAATAATACGCACATTCTTTAAAGCTGATAAAGTCTCATTTGCTCTATTCAGATCGTCCATAGAAAATTCCTCCTTAAAATTAATTTTTGAAAGACTAAGCGTTTGAATAACACTAACGATATCAGCATCATCGAGCATATCAAGTTTGATATGAGTATGTACCGTTGAATTTAGCCGCTCAACAAATATACGCATAATATCCCGTATTATCTGTAATGCTGCAATCTCATCGTCGAGCTCATTTATATTTTCTTGAAACACTTCGACCATATTCATATGCTCGGCATCATTATAGATCAAGGCAATCTGTTTCAGTGGAATACGCAGTTTCCGCAGAGTGATAATCTGTTGCAGACGTCTTACAGCAGACTCATCATACACACGATAAGCATAATCTTCCTTGCGAGCGCTGGGCAATAACCCGATCTCATCATAATACCGAAGCATTCTTGTTGAAACATTAAAGGTTTTTGTAACCTCGCTGATCGTCATCAGTTTCATCTATCCGCCTCCTTTCAAAAATCATCTTAATGGACGACACGACGTCAAAGTCAATAGGATTTTATAATTATCTGAGAATAAATAGAATTGCATTTGCCGTTAATTTGTAACTGTCATTGAAGTCAGAGGTGTTTATGGTTTTGCAATCTCAAAATATATCGTATCCGGATATTCATCATCGTAAAGTTCTGGAGGTAAAGGCTTCTGTATCATTCCGATACATCTGTACAGCGCAATGGCTTTTTCATTATGAGGATTCGGGTCTACCCATGCTTTTTCTGCCCCATTTGCGAATGCTTCTCCGATCGCGAATTTCAGAGCTGCAGATGCGATTCCTTTTCCTCTTGCATGAGAAAACAGCTTGATGTCCATAGCAGCCGCTTTATTCTTCGGATCAATACTATAGAAAGTTTCACCGCAATAGATACCATCGTCGTATATGGAGTAGTGGTTTGCAGATGGTCGGGAGGACACGATCTGCTTATACCAGTTTTCCATGTATTCATCTGTTTCTATCAATCCTTCAGGAAAACCTACAAACTTCATTACATCCCCGTCAGCCCAAAGAGCCTGGATATTTTTCAGATCACTGTATTTTGTTTCCGTTATTTTAAGCATTTATCCCCCCCCGTATCCAGAAGGTGGATTTCGTCTTCCAACAGTTTGAATACTTTAGCTACGAGATATCCGTCGGCGATCGCATGGTTCAGGCGGACGCTGACAGGCATCATCAGTTTCCCGTCTTCCTCACGGTATTTTCCCCAGTTGATGATCGGAGCAAAGTACAGATACCCATCGGGCAGTTCAATATTAAGTGAATCATAGGATAACCATGATATATATGACGCATCAAACCAGTTGGGATGGTTAGCCGTGTCGAGGCCGTACTCACGCGTCTGTTTTGCTTTTTCTATATCTTCCTTGCACCTTTGATAAAAAGTATCGTAATCCTCGTAATAGGTCGTATAAACAGGAGTGCAGGTTTCCGTTTCATCATGAAATACATACTGTGCTGGATTTATCTGGTCATAGCAGATCAGTTCGTTCGTCTGCCACTGATAACACATCTTGTAATCCTCCCGTGAATTCAGGACCTTTGTGAGGATATACAGGAAATTAATATAGAATTTACTACCTGTTCTTTCAGAAAAATTCTTTAGGACTGTCACATCAATCCTTGCTGTCATAGATGTGGAACACTTGCAGTCCTCTGAAAAGTGTCTGAATACGCCTTTCCTGTAGTATTTGTCTTTATCTATTACCTTGTAATCCATGTTTATTTGCCTCCATAAATCAATTTACTACTCATTAACGGCATTCATACTATATCTCAAATGCCAGCATATTTCCAAGCGGTATAGAAAAGCCCAGCGATCTGTACATATCTGTGTCACAGTCCGCCGCACCTACCGTCAGGGACTGAATACCGCTTTCCTCGTAAGCATAATTAACCAGCTTTCGAGCAATGCCTTTATGCCTATGTTCAGGAAGGATATAGAAGTCTTCGAATACTCCGGCTTTGTCATAATTGAAAGTCGAGTAGGTAGGGCAGACGGAGCAGCAGGCTATAAGGCTGCCTTCACACATGCATCCATAAAAAAGAATGTTCTTATTTTCAATGGCATGATACAGGCTTTTCCAGTTTTCTTCCGTCGGTGTATTTTCTTCGATTTCCGCTTTGTATCCTGCCTGCAGTTTTTTTAATGCTTCAAAATGTTTCAGATCAATGATAACAAATTCCATAGTTATTCCTCCTAAAAATCATCTTTCTGTTAGCAGTAGAATCTTTTCTCTTCGAATTCAGAGTATATTTGTAGGATCATTCTGAGTATTATACGATTAATTGCTTAAAAGTAAAACAGTTCTTCAAACTTTTTGTCCAACGCAATACATAGAACCAGAGCAAGCTTGGCAGTAGGATTGAACTGCCCGGTTTCAATCGAACTGATTGTATTACGGGAGACACCTACCATTTCAGCAAGTGTTGCCTGTGACAAACCTTTTTCGCTTCGTGCCTCTTTCAGTCTGCTATGCAATACAAGAGAGTTATTCATGGTTATTAACCTCGCATACTCATGATAAAACCAATAAGGACAAAAATACATAAAACATAATACAGAATGGTCATGAACAGCTCATGTGTTTTTCTTAGCTTGATATATTTAACCAGAAAAACGGTCCCTAATATACTGAAGTTTACCACCCAGCAACCCCAGTTAACGATTTTCGTAAAGCTCCATTGCAGAGTACATATTATTACACAGGTCAAACAACCGACGATATAAGCGATATTGCTTGCCTGTTTAAGGCATTCCAGTTCCGTGAAATCCTGATTCTTGTTCTCTTTTCTGCTTTTCTCCAATATTTCTTCTTTATTCATTATGATCCCTCCATATAACGATGCCAAGTTTTATTTGCAGATGCAATATATCATTGCCAAGTAAACTTGTCAATACTTTTGCAAAATTATACTTCATCGTATTAGAAAAGGACATAACCAGTATAACCGTGTCTGTTTATAACCGTTATATATTCTTTATTTATACGTATTTCCAGTAGTCAATTCAATCGTCACGGAAAAACTGTTATCTAATTTGCATTTTTCTGGTGTCAATCTGTCCTAAAAACAGTAGTTAACGCTACTTACAAGTAAAAAGCAGTCCTACAGCTCCGAAGCATATCCTGCTAACTCCAAAGCGATATCAAAATGACTTGTATCGTGTTGTGTCCCTTTATATTCGCCGGCTTTGTGACGTACATCCCATTGCGGTGTATCAAGCAGATCACCGCTCGTAAAGAATGTGTATAGGTTCAATCCTCTGAAATCACACATTGCCTGCAGAGCCGCACATTCCATTTCTACTGAAATGCAGCCATCCGCCTTGTGTTTCTGAAATGCATTGATGGTTTCTCTGTAGAATGAGTCTGTTGTCCATGTCTTTCCCATTACATATGGAATACCGTTTTGCACCATGAAATCCGCAACAGCACCTGCGTTCCTTACAGTAATATAATCGGATGCAGGTGCATAATGATAAGAAGTACCTTCATCACGGTAGGCTTGGGTCGGGATCATTATCTTTCCATGAGAGATCTCTTTGTTAAGACACCCTGCACCGCCAAATACGATATACCGATTTGTTTTTATTACCGAGAGCGTATCTTCTACAGTTCCCACGCATGCAGGTGCACCGACATAAGTTTTGTAAAAAGCAAATTTCTTTCCTTTATA
>JBAYNV010000038.1:0-14818 GCA_041678685.1 Clostridia bacterium | reverse complement strand
TTGTCCTTATAACGATATTCTCTTTCAGCCTTTCCGATACATTTGATACGATCGGAACATTTATAGGCACAGGACGCCGTTCAGGCATATTCAGCGCAGAAGACGAAAAAGCAATGGAATCCAGTTCCGGCTTCAAGTCCAAGATGGATAAAGCTTTATTTGCAGACGCAACAGCAACATCTATCGGCGCTATATTCGGAACATCTAATACAACGACATATGTTGAAAGCGCATCCGGCATCGCAGCAGGCGGCCGTACAGGTCTTACAAGCGTAGTAGTGGCTATCTGCTTTGCAGTAAGCGCATTCCTTGCTTCATTCGTAAGCGCTATCCCATTGGCAGCAACTGCTCCGGCACTTGTCGTCGTTGGTATAATGATGCTTGCTTCTTTCAAGGAAATCGACTGGACAGATATAAACGAAGCGATCCCCGCATTCTTCGCAGGCGTATTCATGGCTCTTTGCTACAGTAT
This sequence comes from Clostridia bacterium, assembly GCA_041678685.1. Lineage (GTDB taxonomy): Bacteria > Bacillota > Clostridia > DUPQ01 > DUPQ01 > DUPQ01. The sequence continues at coordinate 14,346 of JBAYNV010000038.1, read as the reverse complement.
CTCATATGGTATCGCAACAGGTTTCATATTCTATTGCATAGTTAAGATCTGCACCAAAAAAGCAAAAGAGATCAGCCCGATACTTTGGGTAGCAACAGGATTATTCATTCTGAACTTCGTACTTTCCGCATTACTGTAAATTCTATCAGTAAATAACCTACAAAATGCATCTTCTAAAAGGAGATGCATTTTTTTGCCTTAACCGATGGTTTTGTATGATACACTGTATAGGAAAGGTACCGGTAAAATGATCAGGATAACGAATCTATATGCCCCTCTTGAATATGACATGGAGATGCTTATAGCATCTGCAGCACAGAAACTTCATTTGGAGTGTTCACAGATAAGAGAACTGAAAATAGTAAAGCGTTCGCTTCATGAAAACGAAAGCAGTGACCTTATATATAAGTTTACATTGGATGTGATTACAGAAGATAAAACGGATGTGATACTGCATCATAAAGATAAGGATATATCGATCGCAGAAGAATTAAAATATGATATGAAAGATGCAGTTTTGGTCAATAGACCGGTTGTTATCGGATCAGGCCCTGCAGGATTGTTCGCTTCGCTGATACTTGCCGAATCCGGTACTGATCCCATATTACTTGAACGCGGACTCGATGTCGACAGCCGCATAAAAAGCATAGAAAGATTTATTTCATCAGGGGAACTTGATACAACCAGCAATGTGCAGTTCGGTGAAGGCGGCGCCGGTACATTTTCCGACGGCAAACTTAAAACAGGTAAAATAGATCCCAGAAAATTCAAGATACTAAGCGAATTCGTTGAAGCCGGAGCTCCTTCGGAGATACTATATCTGGATAAACCTCATCTGGGCACCGATAATCTTAAACTTATCGTTAAAAACATGCGCAGGAAGATCATCTCACTTGGAGCGGATGTACGTTTCTCTTCAAAAGTGACACAGCTTATCGTTGAAAATGGCTCGGTTAAAGGCGTAGTCGTCTGTAAAGATGATGATGAATACAAAATATATTCGGAAAATATAATTCTGGCAATAGGACACAGCGCAAGGGATACTTTTACACAGCTTCATTCGCAAGGCGTGCTGATGGAGTCAAAAGGCTTCGGTGTAGGTATAAGGATAGAGCATCCTCAGAGTTATATCAATAAAATCATATATGGTAAATCCGCTTCTCATCCATCTTTAGGAGCTGCTGATTACAAGCTCGTAACTCACTTAGATAATGGCAGAAGCGTATATACTTTCTGTATGTGTCCAGGAGGGACCGTGATCCCTGCCACATCCGAAATCGGTTCGGTAGTAACGAACGGAATGAGTCTGTATGACAGAAACGGTAAAAATGCAAATACCGCGCTTCTCGTATCGGTTTCAAAAGAAGACTTTCCTGACTCTCATCCCCTTGCGGGAATGCATTACCAGCAGCAACTGGAATCACTTGCTTTCAATACGGGAGGAGGAGGTTACAAAGCGCCTGTGCAAAGACTTGAGGATTTCATGCAAAACCGTATGAGTACCGGGTTCGGCGATGTTTACCCGACTTACAGACCGGGGACTTCCTTTGCTTTGCACGACAGTTATCTTCCGGAATTTATAACTTCCTCTCTTAGAAAAGCTGTCACAGACATGGATGAATGGATGAATGGATTTTATTATCCCGATGCTTTGATGACCGGTGTCGAAACAAGATCCACCTCACCTGTCAGGATGATAAGGAACGAAAATCTTGAAGCCTCCGGCATCAGGGGACTGTATCCGTGCGGCGAAGGCGCAGGATATGCAGGAGGAATAATATCATCCGCTGTTGACGGCATTCTATGTGCAGAACAGATATTGAAAGATAAAGGTTTGCCCGGTTAATCTTTTACAGTAAACAGTTTTTTAAACACGAGTGCTGCAAGAGCTGCTCCTGCCAATGGAGCGACAATGAACACCCATACCTGAGAAAGTGCTTCCCCGCCTGCAAAAACAGCAGGTGCAAGGCTTCTTGCAGGATTGACTGAAGTACCTGTAAGAGGTATCCCGATTATATGCACGAATGTAAGTGTAAGACCTATCACGATACCTGCAATATTCGATGTCGATTTACCTGATGTCACACCCAGTATAGTCATTGTAAAAACAAAGGTCAGGAATACTTCAACAGCCAGCGCACCGGCAAGGCCAAGTCCGACACCGCTCAACTCACCGTAACCGTTAGCACCAAAACCCTCAAGATCGGAAGAATCCGAAACGACCAGTGAAAGCAGCGCGCTTCCTGCAAATGCACCTGCAACCTGTGCTATAACATAACCGGTAAAATCCTTAAGACCCATCCTGCCTGATATAAGCATGGCAAGTGAAACTGCAGGATTCACATGGCATCCGGATACATGCCCTATCGCATATGCTGAAGCTACGATGGCAAGTCCAAAAGCAAGAGCAATAGCAACCACTCCAAGATAACCTTCACCTGTTCCGCCTGTAAATCCACCGCATACGACCGCAGTCCCGCATCCAAAAAAAACAAGGACCATCGTTCCGAAAAATTCCGCTATATACTTTCTCATCCTATACCCCCTATATATACTGATCAAAACTGATGCAGATATTGTACCATATACCGGACTTTATAAATTATTACTTTCTTCTTATTGTAAACATAATAAAAATATGTTATACAATGTTTAGTAAGGTTTTATTAATATTTTATTAATCAATTTGTGTGATTCAGGGGGATTTTATGAATTGTTCTAAATGCGGTTCTTTGATCAAAGGAAATGAAAAATTCTGTGCCGGTTGCGGTGCTCCTGTTACGCAGTTTGCAAGCATGGTTTCAGTATGCTCAAAATGCGGATCTCCTGTAAAGGAAGGAGCGAAATTCTGTGCTGTATGCGGAACTCCTGTTGTTGTACAGCCTGTAAACCGATCCGCAGTATGTCCTAAGTGCGGTGCCCCTCTTGTTGCAGGAGCAAAGTTCTGTGCCGTCTGTGGCACACCCTTTACACCTCCGGCGCATACGTGCTCCAAATGCGGAACAGCCATTGTGCCAAATGCCAAATTCTGTGCTGTTTGCGGTACCCCTATTGTGTATGTAAATGCCTTACCTCCAATGAACTGTCCCAATTGCGGCCGTCCGTTTACTGCTGATACTAGATTCTGCGCGGGTTGCGGCTCACCTGTCGGTTCTGCTCCCCAAAGACCTAATGTATGTTTAAAATGCGGTGCACCTGTCAGCGGAAATATAAGATTCTGCGGCGTATGCGGTACACCGGTTAAATCATAGAAAAGAAACAATAAAAATATTATTGAATATCTAGAAGGAGGATCTATATGAACTGCCAGAAATGCGGCGCTCCCGTAACAGCAAACAATAAATTTTGTCCGAGTTGTGGTGCTTTAGTCATACAGCAGGCTTCGGTGCATTGCCCCAACTGTGGATCTTCAGTCACAGGTGATGTCAGATTCTGCCCAGGATGCGGAGCCCAACTTAATCGACCCGTCCAACAGTTCCAGAAGCCCGCTTTCAATAACGCTGCATATGCTCCGCCTAAAAAGAAACATACAGGGTTGATCGTATTTCTGGTAATAATGATCATCCTTATAGCAGGTGTTGCAGCCGTACTGATATTTAAACCTTTTGCCGGCATGTTCGGACCAAAGAACCTTGGAGTTAAATATACAGAGGAAGATTATCATAGCGCAGTAGAAAAAACAGGCGTAACTGTCACCTTTTTAGGAATGAGCGGAGAGACTCTGGAAAATTACAAGGATGACAACGAAAGCGCCGCTCTTAGTATAGATGACTATAGCTTTGAATTTTCCGACTATCAGGAAAGATCATTCACGCTTACGCCTTCTGAAGCATCTGCGTTTCTTAATGAGATCGCTCCGGACTTTTTCTGGTTTGATGATATACAGGTATCTGTTCTTTCTGACGGAACTATGGAAGGATCAAGCACAGTCGATGTTGACAGGCTCATTTCCGATCTTCTTCCCGATGTAGCTGATCAGATCCCGGAGAGCATCACCAATATGCTTCCTTCAAGTGTAAATATATACAGCACAGGCGAGCTGAGTATAACCAATAATGAGATCACTGCAGTACCTGATGAGTTCAAGATAGGAGCTGTTGATCTGCCGGAGCAGTATTTGACACCTGAAAGCATAAGTGTGATGGAAGTATACTTTGCTCGTATGTATACCATCATTCCGGGACTTCAGATATACTCGCTCACAGCGGATGCTTCAGGCAATATAGTATTTGACGGACTGATCCCTCAGAATGTGAATGTAACAAAAAAATAGATAATATAAACGATACTAAGGGGGAGATCCTTGAAATATTTGATAATAGACGGTAAGAAACAGAGTATTCCTCCTTTTCCCCATCATAAATCTTTCATATACCGCTGCAAGCATTTCTTTCAGGCAAAGAGCCTGTATGACCAGATAACGATGAGCAATTTCATAACGGTGAAGGAGCTTATACGAGGATGGCGTTACAAATGCTCCATGCCAAGAGTACTGCTCATCGACCCGACAAGCGCATGCAATCTTCACTGTAAAGGCTGTTGGGCTTCGGATTATGCAAAGGGCGATCACCTTACTTACGATGAACTTGATGATATACTGTCACAGACGGAAAAGCTTGGGATTATGGATTGTCTTATGACAGGCGGAGAACCTCTTCTTCGTAAGGATGATATTATAAAATTATGCATAAAACACAAAAAGATGACATTCGGGGCATTTACGAACGCAACACTTATAGATGAGGCTTTTGCCGATGAAATGGCAAGGCTTGGTAATCTTAACGTATTTATCAGCATAGAAGGTACACGGGAAGAAACAGACGAGCGAAGAGGTGCAGGAGTATATGATAAAGCTATCGCTGCAATGGATATTCTTAAGAGCAGAGGTATAGGATTTGCTTTTTCAGCATGCTATCACAGCAGAAATTACCAGACTGTTGCAAGCACGGGATTTCTGGATATGATGCGCGCTAAAGGCGCATGGTTCGGATGGCTTTTTCATTATATCCCTGTCGGCAGCGATGCGGATCTTTCTTTGGTATGCACGACAGAACAGCGTGCATATGTGCAGGAAGAGATCATGCATTACTGCAGTATAAATGATTATGTGATCATAGATTTCTGGAATAACGGTCATCTTGCTTTCGGTTGCCTGGCGGCAGGAAACGGTTTCGTGCATATCAATGCAAGGGGTGATGTTGAACCATGCGCATTCTGTCATTATTCTGACTCAAATATACATGATGTCTCATTACTTGATGCTTTGCGCTCACCTTTCTTCACTGCCTTTAGAAAAGCACAGCCTTTTTCGAAAAACCCTTTACGCAGCTGTCCTTTGATCGATGTTCCTGAAGCTATCGAGAAAGTTGTTATTGAAGGCAATGCGCATTCGACTCATTTCAGCTGCCCCGAATCAGCTCACCAGCTCGCATTAAAAAGTCATGAAAAAGCAAAACAATGGAAAGATATGTCCGAAGCCTTATTTCTTAAAATGCCGGAATATACGAGGAAGAATTTTCCTGTTTTCCTTAAATATCACGCATTCAAAAAACACCATACTGATGGAAGAAGAATTTAATTATGCTTGATGTAAAGGTTATAATAAACAGGTTTGACGCCACCTGGACCGTATTCCTCCATGGATTCGGGGGAAGCTCTGACACATGGAAAAACCAGATATCTGCCTTTGGCGACAGATATAACCTTTTACTTATAAACTTCCATATACACAAGGAAACTACTGATCGTCTGTCCATTAAGCATGTATGCTCTGAAATAAATGAAACGATGTCTTATTACGGTACGGGATGCGCAAATATTGTGAGTCTGTCATCAGGTTCGCTGGTAGCACTGGCATTTGCCGCATTATATCCTGAAAGGGTGCTTTCCATGATCATGGCAGGAGGCATGCTTTCCTTTAACTTTCGCACTCACCTTCTTATAGCAGCTGCCATAACATTTCAAAACATCATCCCCTATATGAGTCTGTATAAAATATTCGCATATATAATCATGCCCAGGCAGAATCATATAAGATCACGTGCGATCTTTGTACGTGAAGCGGAAAAACTGGGTCATCATGAATTCTGCAGATGGGTCAATCTGATACCCGCGCTTATAAACAACAGATCATATATAAAGATGATAAACAGTTCGTCGCACGAGATAAACTTTCTTTATGTTATGGGATCGCAAGATCATCTTTTCGTAAAGGCAGTCAGTAAGGAAGCCAAAGATTTAAAGAACGCTTCGGTAAAGATCATTGATAACTGCGGCCATGTATGCACGATAGAAAAAGCTGATGATTTCAACCGCATCTCGCTTGTTTATTTAATTAAACATGATCCAAAAGTATAGGCTATAATAGATGATACAGGAGGATGATCATAATGAAAATTAATGCGGTATTCTGTGCGCACAGGAATAATGACCTGATCAGGGCTCTTAAATACAGCGGGTATGATACATCTATCTTTTCTTCCCCGTCGGAAGCTGTCCATAATGCAAAGACAGGACAGGCTGTCCTGTTTCTTTCCGATCATTATCCTGTTGCTGACCTTTCCATATCCTCGAAGCTTATCCAGAAGATCATAAAGAAAAAACTGAAGCTTTATGCCGAATATCCTTTATCGGTCGCAGACACAGTCACCGGGCTTCCCTGCACTATAAAATATGAAAGACTGGTCGTGTGCAGTGACTTTTTCGGAAATGATCTAAAGCTAAATTCGATCCTTATGATAAATGGATGCTGGCTGCGGTCATTATCCCAAAGTATAAACCATTCTGAAGATATATTATGTCTTGCCAAGGTCGCGGGTTATGATGAACTGACATTTGGCATGCCTTCGCAGAAGCAGACAGTATTGAGTTTTCTTAATAATGATCCGGATCTTCTCATATCGACTGCATGCTTATCCGTTTTCATAACTGCAAGATATGCTCCTAAGTGCAGATGGAAAGGGTTATGGCAGGGGATATTGCATCATCTTGGATGTGATGTGAAGCTTGACTGGATACCTGACGTAGAGGTTATGTACGAAAAAAAAGCGGCACTTGTAAAGAATTCCGGCATGAGCGCTTTCAGCCGTAACGCAAAATGGGCATATGATAACATATTGGTTAAAATCGATCAGAAACCTTTAGCTATCGAGGGCTTCGAAGCAGGTATAGATCATAACGGAACACAATTCAGACGTGCGTTGTTTCGTTCAGACTGTAATGCTGAAATTGCTATGGAGCTTGCCCATTATGCAAAAACGCGAAATGATCCTGAGTATTTTTCCGTATCCGAAGCCCTTATGGAAAGGATACTGAATACCCCGGCATTTTTCCATAACGATCCTCGTTCACCCATGTATGGATTATGCAATTGGTACGAAAATGGCTGCGTCTTTTATGGAGATGACGATGCAAGGGTCATGTTATCCGCGTTGAGTTACAGAGCGGTCACAGGCAGCAGCTGTTTTGATGAAAACATATTAAAATGCGTATTTGCGAATCTGCGTACTGCGGGTAAGCTGGGCTTCCGTCATGAGCGTCTGGAAAAGGATCTTGGCGGTAAAAGATGGCAGGACCTGCATGAAGAGGAGTTCATTCATCTGTCACCTCATTATCAGTCATATCTTTGGGCTGTATATATCTGGGCTTTTGCCCTTACAGGGATCCAGGAACTATATGAAAAGTCAGATACAGCTCTTCGTATGTGCATGGATGCCTTTCCTGATGACCTGATATGGACAAACAGTCTTACAGCTGAAATATCAAGATTATTGCTTCCGTTAAGCTTCATGGCCCGCGTGAACCCTACCGAAGAGCATTTGAAATGGTTAAAAAAGGCAGCTTATGAATTATTGAAATATCAGCAGTCATGCGGAGCGATACGCGACAGTTTCAAGGATGTTTCAAAAGGCAGATATCCTCCTCCTCAGAGCAATGAAAAATACGGCACCACCGAAGCCTCACTCATACAGCATGATGGCGATCCTGCCTGCGATCTTTTATATGCCGCGAACTGGGCATTTATAGGATTGCACGAAACATCATATGCAATAGATGATGCCAATATATCAAAAGCGTGTGACGACCTTGCAGATTTTTTCTGCAGGATACAGGTAAGATCAAAGAAACATCCTGAACTTGACGGTGCATGGATGAGGAGTTTTGATTATGAAAAGTGGGAATACTTTGGTAGTTCAGCGGATATCGGCTGGGCTGCGTGCTGTATAGAAAGCGGATGGATGAATGCCTGGATATCGACAGTTCTTGCCTTGCGTCATGAAAAAAGACCGCTTTTTGACCTGTCTTTTAAAAAAGAGTTCACAGCGATCGCACCTGCCATTTATGACAGTATGCTCAAATAGTTCATTTTTCCTATGTCACTCGGTAACATTATACAGTGAATAGAAATAGTCCTTATTGCTTATCAGCTCATCAAAAGTGCCCTGCTCGGTCACATATCCATTTCTCATGACGATTATATCATCATATCTCTTAAGAAGGCTTTCATCCAGCTTATGCGTGACTATTATCCTTGTAAGCCCCTGGATATTCAGTATGCCGTCAGTTACATAATATGCGGTCTTCTGGTCAAGCGATGCAGTAGCCTCATCCATCAGAAGAACAGGTGAATTTCTTAAGAGGCAGCGGGCGATCGATATACGCTGTTTTTCACCGCCGGACAGCCCTGCTCCGTTTTCTCCGCACTGATAAGATGATCCGCGTTCACTTATCAGCTGGTCAAGACCTGAACGTACGATGGCGCTATGTACTCTTTCCTTATCGAAGTCCTTGAACATGGTTATGTTTTCTTCTATAGAGCTGTCAAAGACAAATACATTCTGCTGTATTATTGAAAGCGTATCATAAAGGCTTTCTGTACTTACTTCGCGAAGTTCAGTATTATCTATAGTGATCATTCCGTCATATTTATCATAACTTCCCAATAACAGATTCAGTAACGTGGATTTTCCGCTTCCTGACGCACCTACTATCGCATAACTCCTGCCTTTTTCGAATTTAACATTAAAATCCTTTATTACCAGCTCTCCGGGTTCATATCCGAATGAAAGGTTTTTACATTCGATCCCGTCGCCTATACCATTGATCCGGATACTGCCTCTCTTGTCTGTGTTGGCTTCCACTTCTTCAGTCAGTTTGTCTATAAGGGCTGTGGCAGCCTTCCTGTTCGCTATGAGCACCGGTACCTGCCTTACAGGTGAAAGCACATAATTCATCAGTTGGACAAATGCGATCACGACACCTGCAGTGATCTCTCCTTTTATTGCAAGATATGCACCGTATACGAATATGCTTATCTGAACGATGCCTCCGGTCACACCGGATATTATACCTATGAGTGCATCTGTTTTTCTGCGTTTCATCTTCACGCTTTCAAGACTGAGATTGTTATTATCAAATAATTTTTCAACCTCTTTTTCCGCCTTAAAACTCTTTATCACGGCAAATCCGTTTAAAAGATCCTTTACCATTCCTACAAAAGCGACATTGCTTTCTGCTACTTTCTTTTCAGCATTTTCCAGCTTGCCGCCGAATGCAAGTGAGATCGTGATAGGGATCACCGAAAGACCGATAACGACCAGCGTCATTGACCAGTCATACCAGAACATCATTGCAAGCGCACCGAAAAACAGTATAAACTGTGTAATGAGATTCAATGAACCTATAAGATAATTCGACTCAATTGAAGCAGCATCGTTTGTAAGGGCGGATATGTATGCCGATGTTTTCTCGTTTGCGAAAGAACGTATGCTTTTTTGCGTGATCTTGTTGAATACATGCTCCTTATACTGCTTCATGGCTTTACGCAGAAACCTATTCTTCGTCTCCCGTAATATGAACTCATTGACAGCGATGACTGCAAAAAACACAGCTGAAAATATCATAAGGCTCACAAGCCGGGCCGTGTCCGTTCCGGTCGCGGAATCAAGTAACTCCTGAAGTATATATGCTACCGCTATATCCAGTGCACTGCTGACGATTATGCCTATCAGCGCAGCAGAAAATGCAGTAATGTTTCTTTCGTAAAACTTTGATGTGAATTCTTTTCTGACTTTATTCTTCATAGTGATTCTCTTTCCTGGATTTATTGATCTTTGCTTATTATATCAAATCATATCAGGACTGTCAGTCTGTATAGCATTAATGTTTACAAGCAGTTCAAACATGCCTCTTAAGTCCATATAGCTCTGGTTAAGCTCATCTGCCAGCAAAGGTGAGAAAACAGTGTCATCCGGTGGCTCCTCTTTGGCTATATAGAAATATCTACGGTTCAGAAAATCATTTAATACTGTACTTTCAACATGCGGATAGTGATCCTTTACATACTTCGTTCCTATGATCCTGAATCCTTTATCCTGAACGTTTCTAAGTTCCTTTTCAAATTTCTCCGGATGCATAAGAGCATATTCCCTTATCTTCTCCATCCCTTTTGAAGTCCTGTCATATATATTTACGCCATATGAGTAATATTCAAAACCCATGTCAAAGTAGAAGCCCAATATATCAGTATTCATGTCCGCTCTTTTAAAACGCATATAGGCATAATCTTTAAGCGGGACACCCGGTTTGAACCTCCTGTCAGCGTACATGGATGACAGGCATATAGAAGGACGGATCATAAGTTTTTTATCGTAAGCCGCCATTTTTGGAGCTACTATTTCATACAGTGATCTGAAAGGCTCAAGAATGAGCCTTTTGAACATAACTCTGTTATCCTGCAGCTTTTCAGTTGTATTATTGAATTTAAGTTCAAAAAAGAAATCCATCATAGCAGATGGAAAGCCAATGAACGGTGTGATCATCATCCGATCTTCTCCAGTATCGCATCTGTCATTTCCCTATCGGTGAGTTTTCCTCCTATATCGCCAGTGAAACAGCCTTTATTCAATACAGCCGTGACCGCATCTTCTATTTTCTTTGCTTCTTTATCAAGATCGAAGGAATATGACAGCATCATTGCAACGGACAGGATCGTAGCGATAGGATTGGCGATGCCCTTACCTGCAATATCGGGAGCGGATCCGTGGATAGGCTCATACAGGCCTCTTCTGGTCTTACCAAGTGAAGCTGATGGAAGCATTCCTATTGAACCTGTAAGCTGTGATGCTTCATCTGATAATATATCTCCGAACAGATTTGATGCTACTATGACATCAAACTGCATAGGGTTCCTTACAAGCTGCATCGCTGCATTGTCGACAAGCATGTCGCAGTATTCCACTTCCGGATACTTCGCTGACAGTTCATGCATCACTTCCCGCCACAAACGCGAGCTTTCAAGAACATTCGCTTTATCTATGCTTGTCACTTTTTTTCTGCGCTTCATGGCATAATCAAAAGCCACTCTTCCTATGCGTTCTATCTCAGTATAACTGTACTGTTCAGTATCGAACGCTTCGATCCCATTTGACCCCTGCAGCCTTCCGCTTTTACCGAAATATATCCCACCCGTCAGTTCCCTTACTATCACTATATCAAATGCGCCAGCATCACGAAGCGGACAGCGTTCTTTTAATGCGTCAAAAAGCCTGACCGGACGGATGTTCGCATAAAGCTCAAGCGACTTGCGAAGCCCGAGAAGCGCTCTTTCCGGTCTTTTCATTCCCGGCAGGGTATCCCACTTCGGCCCTCCGACAGCTCCTAAAAGGACACTGTCGCTTTTTAATGCCGCTTCTACCGTAGATCGCGGAAGAGGTTCGCCGTATATGTCTATCGCATTTCCTCCTGCGGGAAGATCGGTATATATTGCCTTATGATGATATTTTTCACAGATCCTGTCCAGTACCCTTATCGCACTGTCAACTATTTCAGGACCTATCCCGTCGCCTTTTACTAAAGCTATATTGAAATTCATTTGTCACTCTCCCCGTCGTTTCTGTTTATCATGCCGCTATTTACAGCTTCGACCAGACCTCCGGCCTTTATTATCTTCTGTATGAATGCGGGAAAAGGTGTTATTTTATATTCCTTATTTCCGGTATGGTTTGTTATTATTCCCTTTTCAAGGTCGCACTCGACATCATCACCATCTTTTATTTCCATGGCAGCTTCTTTACTCTCGATGATCGGTAAACCTATATTTATCGCATTTCTGTAAAATATCCTCGCAAAATCCTTTGCGATCACAAGCGATATACCGCATTCCTTTATTGCGATCGGAGCATGTTCCCTTGAAGACCCGCATCCAAAATTATCCCCTGCGACAATGATATCGCCTTTTTTGACACGGGATATGAAGCTTTTGTCTATATCCTCCATACAATGCGAGGCTAATTCCTTTTTATCAGTCGTATTTAAATACCTTGCCGGTATTATTACATCCGTATCCACATTGTTGCCGTATTTGAATACTTTCCCTTTTATTGCCATAGTATATCCTCCTTTATCGATCATTTACACAATTCATAAGGACTTGTGATCCTGCCTGTGATACTGCTCGCTGCCGCGACCGCAGGACCTGCAAGATAAACTTCGGATCCCGGATGCCCCATTCTTCCCACGAAGTTCCTGTTTGTTGTTGCGACTGCTTTCTCGCCATCTGCCAGTATGCCCATATGGCCTCCCAGGCATGGCCCGCATGTCGGTGTAGATACCGCACAACCGGCTTCAATGAATATTTTCAACAGACCCATTTCCATTGCCTGAATATATATTTTCTGAGTTGCCGGGATCACTATAACCCTCAGCCACTTTGCCACATGCCTTCCCTTCATTATTTCAGCCGCCTGTATAAGATCCTGCAGTCTTCCGTTGGTGCAGGAACCTATCACGACCTGATCTATCTTAATCTCACCGAACTCATCAAATGTCTTTGCATTTTCAGGTAGATGAGGGAAAGCGACTGTCGGTTTTATCTCTCCCATGTCTATTTCATAGACTTTTTCATATACAGCATCTTTATCAGCTGAAAATATAGCAGGCTTTTTTGCTCCTGCTTCCTTCAGAAACTCTAAAGTACTGTCGTCGGCATCAAATATGCCGTTTTTTGCTCCTGCTTCAACAGCCATGTTCGCCATGCAGAGCCTGTCTGACATCGTAAGATTTTTCAATCCCTGACCGGTAAACTCCATAGATTTGTACAGGGCTCCCGAGACGCCTATCTTTCCTATGATATTCAGTATTATATCCTTACCTGATATCCATCTTCCCGGCTGCCCTTTAAGTATGAACTTTATTGCCGAAGGTACTTTGAACCAGACCTTACCGGTCGACATTGCGACTGCCATATCTGTAGAACCTACCCCTGTCGAGAAGGCTCCCAGAGCGCCATATGTGCATGTATGCGAATCCGCACCTATAACAAGATCACCAGCGGTCACAAGTCCTTTTTCAGGCAGAAGGGCGTGTTCAACTCCCATTGCTCCGCAATCAAAAAAGTTTGAGATCCCCTCATTGCAAGCAAATTCACGGCATGCTTTGCTCTGCTGCGCGGCCTTGATATCTTTATTTGGAACAAAATGATCCATTACAAGCGATATTTTATTTTTATTAAATACTCCCGATCCCTTTATCTTTGAAAATTCATGGATCGCAAAAGGTGAGGTTATATCGTTTCCCAATACCATATCTGTATTACAAAGTATAAGGTCACCGGCATTTACGCTTTTGGTACCGGCATGGGAAGCCAGTATTTTTTGTGTCATAGTCATTGCTGTCATATCTTTCATTTCTCCTCCTGCTGGTTCAGTCCTTCATGGACAGTTTGTACTCGATCGCATCCACCAATGCTATCAGGCTGGCTTCTATGATATCGTTCGAGACCCCGATAGTCGTCCAGCTGCGGTTATTGTCAGCTGTCTCTATCAGTACCCTTACTCTTGCTGCTGTGGTGCTGTTCTCCTCAAGTACACGTACCTTGTAGTCTATGAGCTGTATATCCTTTATTTCCGGATAGAATACTGTGAGGGATTTCCTAAGCGCAAGATCCAGAGCATTGACAGGCCCGTTCCCCATTACAGCGGTTATCTCTGCCGCACCGTCCACTTCAACTTTTATTGTTGCTGAAGCAGGCATCCCTCCTTCCGGTACAGGGAATTCACCCATTGTTTTATAAAGCACAAGTCTGAAATGCGGTTTGTATCTTCCCGTTACTCTCTTTACAAGAAGCTCAAAGCTTGCATCGGCGGCTTCAAAATGGTATCCTTCATGCTCCATTTCCTTGAGTTTCTCAAGTATCAGCGCTACTTCAGGCGAATCCTTCTTCAGCCCGGGAATTATGGCTGAGGCCTTCGTTACGAGCATCGACCTGCCTGCCACCTCGCTCATAAGGAATTTACGTTTATTTCCCACGGTCTCAGGATCCACATGCTCAAAGCTTTTATTAAGTTT
>JBAYNV010000037.1:0-14826 GCA_041678685.1 Clostridia bacterium | reverse complement strand
GTTTAGCGTGATATTACAGTAAAAAAGTGTGCTTAAAAAATGTCTGATGTTGACTGTGAAGCTTTATAAATATAGAATGTGCATATATCATATCCATGACCATGAAAGGAAATGCAATGGCGCAGATCTGTAAAAACTGCGGTAGCAGGAATAGTTTCGGTTCAAGATACTGCGAGGAATGCGGGCAGAAACTTGCAGCTAAGATAAACCTGTCTTTTCTAAAGAAACCATTTGTAAAAAAAGAATCAAAAATAGCCACGGCGGTGGTTGTGATCATCCTGATCGCAGTTGTACTTGCGATCACTTCGGGATCAGGAAATGTGGAAAATACTCTGGATATGTATTTCAGAGGCGTGCAGAAAAATGATATCGGATCCTTCCTTGATGCTTTCCCAAAACAGGCAATAGTTAACTTTACGGGATGGGGAGCAGTCGCGTCTTTGGATTATGAAGATTTTATTACCGAATTCAACAGGGTGTATAACAGTATGGATCAGAGGTACGGTGAAAGATTCAGGATAAGATATTCGATTCTGGTAAAGGAATACTGGAAAAACGATGAAGATGTAAAAGATGTAAAACAGAATCTGTATGATATATGGGGAATACCCAAGATCTCTGTGAAGGAAGTAATGACTCTCAATATTTTAGTCACGGTCAGAGGTAATGGTCTTATAGATGAAACAGAGGTCGAACTAGATATGATCAAGATCAATAATAAGTGGTATATCCGCCCTGATAATGATGCCTTTATGAGTCCGATAGGATGATCCTGATATGGTGGTATTATTTACAAATAATTGTTGAATGATATTGAGTATATGTGTTTATTTATGTTATTATGTTTTTGTACATATATAATCGTATTAAGGAGGGGTAACACATTATGAAATGTAAACAATGTGGCAACGAACTGGAGGAAAATGCAAAATTCTGTCCGGGTTGCGGTACATCAACAGTGGAAGTCAATACAGGTGCGGCAGCAGAAAATCCGGCACCTGCAGGCGGTACGTCTGATACAGGTGAAATGAAATGCAAGAAATGCGGAGCTGTCATGGGAGCAGGTGTAAAATTCTGTCCTTCCTGCGGAGCATCATCAGTAGACGAAAGCATATGCAGGAATTGCGGTGCAAAACTCGAGCCTGGCGTCAGGTTCTGCGCTGTATGCGGTGCAGTCGTAGGTGCGGCACCTTTTGTAGCTAATCCTTATGTGAAAAAGGAAAGCGCTAAAGATACATTCAATAAGATCAACGATACCACAGATACGACGGCAGAATATGATCCACAGGACATAGCTCTGTACAAAAGGATCTCTGTTGTAGCATATTTGGGGCCGCTTGTTCTGATACCGCTTATATGCATCCCCAATTCCAAATTCACCAGATATCATTCAAATCAGGGACTGATACTGGCGATACTGGATGTGGTCGTATCAGCTCTTATTTCAGTGATTACAACATTATTCCGTAATTCCATATTCCTTCTCATATTGGCCGGGATCATAAGCTTTGCATTTTCTGTAGTGCTTATTTATCTTACAGTGGTAGGTATAATAAATGCCGTGAAGGGCAGAGCCAAGGAGTTGCCTGTTATCGGAAAGATCAGACTTTTGAAATAAAACGTATTTTGTATCCAATAATGAAGGATGGCAGAAATACCATCCTTTTTTATGTTTATACACATCAGCAGAATAATATTTGATATGGCAGTGAATGCTGATATAATAAAAAACGCAAGGATGGTAATACTGTGCTGTATATTATGGATTTTAATATATGTTCATTGTTTTTTTTGATCGTTATCGCTTGCCATTTTTTCAGTAAAAACAAACTGAACATATCGCAGAATAATTTTTTCGCATTATTTTTCATATTGGGGATACTGGATATCCTTATTGATACGATAAGCAGCTATACGATCAGTTATGCGGGATCTATCCCCTTGTGGATAAATGTAGGATTGAACACAGTGTTTTATGTTATGCAGCTCTCGCTTATAGCCTTGTTTTTTCTTTATGTCCTTTCCGTAGTCGGAGTATTCAGTAAATCAAATTCAATCCTGATAATCATATCATTGATCCCGTACTTTATTTTTTCTTTACTTGTTTTATTGAATCCGTATACCGGATGGTTTTTCAGATTTGACAGTGATTTCAACTACATCAAAGGCAACGGTTATATCTGTCTTTTCCTGTCATGCGTGTTCTATTTTGCTTTATCGATGATTATGATGACGATTTACCGAAAGCAGCTTACAAAAGCACAGTTGTATTCTCTTTTGAGCCTCATACTTTTCATTTGCTTTGCAGCGGTCATGCAGTTCTATAATCCGGAACTCCTGCTCACAGGTACCGCACTTACATTATCGGTTTTCACCATGTACCTTACATTACAGAATCCTGATAATCTTCGGGATGAAATGACAGGAATGATGAATAATGAAGGATATCTGTATTTTATGAGGCAAAGGATAAGCACACATAAAATGAGCAACATGATATTCATCTCCATTGACGATTTCGACATGCTCTGCGATTCATTCGGCCTTAGAAACGTTAACAGCGCCATAATCCAGATGGTGAAGTATATAAAAACCAACGTGGAAAAATCTGACTGCTTCAGGGTCACAAAAAGCCATTTTCTGATCGTTCCAAAAAAAAGAAAAACATTTGATGACGGAGTCGTAAGGCTCGCTGATCGGCTTAAGAAACCCTGGATAGTCGACAATAATGAGATATATTTCGCGGTTTCGATGATCTACTCCACTGATATCGTACATAGAAGGAATGCGGAGGATCTGCTTATACTTCTCCATGAACTTGTGCTTATGGTCAGGAAAAAGAAGGAAGGGGTCCCGAAAAAGTCCGAGTTTATTGCAATTGCTGATCTTTACAGGGAGATCCGTATTGAAGAAGCTTTGAAAGAAGCGCTGGAAAAGCACACGCTCGAAGTCTATCTTCAGCCTGTTTACTCTGTAACAAAGAATAAATTCACCAGTGCTGAAGCGTTGCTTAGGTTCACCCATCCGATATTAGGTAAGATCGCGCCAAGTGAAATGATACCTTTGGCGGAAAAGAACGGTATGATAGTGAAGATCGGTGAATATGTTCTTGATGAAGTATGCAGGTTCATCAAGGAAAATGAAATCGGTGAAAAGGAATATCTGGAATATATATCCATAAATGTATCCGCTACGGAGATGCTTCAGAATACATTTCCCAAGGAAGTCATCAGAACGATCAACAAATATGGGATCGATCCGGCTGCCATTGTTTTTGAGATGACTGAATATATGGTCGTGACATCGAATGATGCGGTAAGAAAGAATATGCATAAACTGCAGGAATTCGGAGTGGGATTCACATTGGACGATTTCGGAAGCGGATTTTCAAACATTGACAGCGTCATGAAACTGCCTTTTACAACGATCAAACTGGACAGGTCGCTTTTAGCGGAGTGCTTCTATAACGTAAAGAGTTCAATAATCCTGGAAAGAACTGTCAAACTGATACATGAACTTGGAATATATGCGTTAGTTGAAGGAGTCGAGACTGCATTCCAGTATGATATGATAAACAAGTTATGTGTGGATTATTCGCAGGGTTACTATAACGCATTTCCCATGCCGATGAAGGAATGTCTGGATTTTGTGATAAGAAGCGAGAAAATATGATGAAGGCGGATAATATGCTTAGAACACCATTGACCCTGATAGACAAGGAGAAACTTAAAAATAATATTAACAGGATGCAGATGCTCTGTGATAAAAACGGAAAGAAGCTGATGCCCATGATGAAGACGCATAAGAGCTCCTACATCGCAAAAATGCAGTTAAAAGCAGGCGCATATGGATTTTTATGCGGTACGATCGATGAATGCGAGCTGGCTTACAGTATCAGTGCAAAAAATATCATGTATGCTTATCCCGTAAGTTCTAAAGTCAATATCATGAGACTGGCCGCTCTTACAGATAAAGCGAACATAATATTACGTACGGATTCAAAGGAATGCGCGGATATTGCCAATGATTGTGCGCGTGTTTCGGGTAAATACTTCAATATGACCGTGATCATTGACAGCGGGCTTCACCGCTTCGGTCTTTCGCCTGAAAACTGCTCCGATCTTGGAAAATACATATCATCATTATCGAATATGAAACTTATAGGCATATCCACTCATCCGGGTCATGTTTACGCCGGTAATGCAGATGATGTCACAAGGATAGCGTTAGAGGAAGCAGAGTACATGAAAAGAGCAAAGGAAAGTTTCGTAGAAAATGGGCTGCCGGTTGAATATGTGACAAGCGGAAGCACGCCTACTATGTCCGAAGCAGTCAAAAGCCCTCATATTAATATTTTTCATCCGGGAAATTATGTGTTTTACGATTATATACAGATGAAACTGGGGATCGCGACCGAAGATCAGTGTGCGCTTACTGTCCTTGCCGGTATAATATCACATCCCGGCAGAAATACATTCATATGTGATGCCGGCGCAAAATGTCTCGGTCTGGACAAAGGCGCTCACGGTAACAGCGCAATTGACAGGTATGGGTATATTAAAGGGAATAGTAACGCAAAACTGATATCGCTCAGTGAGGAAGTCGGGCTGATAAAATGCGAGAATGATGACGAATTCATGATCGGTGAACAGATCGAGATCATACCGAATCACAGCTGTTCTGCAGCAAATCTGACAGGCAGCTTTTATGACAGGAAAACAAATACATTTATACCTGTTGATGCAAGAGGCAACACAAAACAGGATATTTGCATTATGTAGAAAATTATGTCATAATAAATCTCGAAAAAACAGGGCAGAGGTGGAAGTGACAATACAGGCGGCAACATATCTTGAATTGAATCTGTTTGGAATGGCAATACTTATTCTGATTTTGTACAATACATACAAAAGGCATTCCAATGTGCTTATGGCTGATCAGCGGCTTTTCAGGATGCTTGTGATCGCGAATACTCTTCTGCTTTTATTTGATACCGGTATATCACTTCTTAACGGAACGTCGTTCCTATTGTCTTACTCACTGCATGTCCTGTGTACTGCTTCCTATTATATACTGAGCCACTGCATCAGTTTCATATGGCTTCTGTATACCGAATACAAGATCAATAATGACAGATGCAGGGTAAAGAAGTATTTTATGATCTACCTGATACCAGTTACGATGGGTGTACTGTTATCTTTAGTAAGTATTTTTACCAAATGGTTTTTCTATATCGATGAAAACAATGTGTATCAAAGAGGTCCTCTGCTCGCTTTATCCATAATATTATCGTATTCATATCTCATATTGACTATAATGATGCTCATTATGAAATTAGGTAATGCCAAAGCAATGCCTCGTCAGAGAAAAATGTATCTTGCGCTTATGACATTCCCGCTTATCCCCGTTACAGGAGGAATGATACAGATGTTCGTTCCGTATTTATCCCTCGTTTGGATATGTTCGATCGGATCTTTTTTCATAATATTCATTGAAATACAGAACAGTCAGATATTCACGGATTTTCTTACCGGTTTGAATAACCGAAGACAGCTTATTGCGTACTTCATGTGGAAGATGAAAAGGCTGCAGGAAGGTAAAACATTGATAGCCGTGCTGCTTGATATAGACAACTTTAAAAATATAAATGATAATTACGGGCATATAGTAGGCGATAATGCTCTGGTACAGGCGGCAGAGATATTAAAGAAAAGCTGTACAAAAGATGAATTCCTTGTAAGGTACGGCGGAGACGAATTTCTGATACTATATGAAATAGGTCCGGATGATACGGTGATGTCGTTAATAAACGTGATCAGTGACAACACAGATGATTTTAACGGAACTCATGATCTTCCATATTCTATAAGATTCAGTGTGGGATGTTCGGCATGGAAGGAAGAAAAAAATGACACATTCGAGTGTTTTATAAACAGAGCAGACCGTAATATGTATGAAGATAAGTGTGCGAATCTGCAAAACGGAAAATAACTATGATCAGAAGAAACTCAGCTGTTTAGCATACAGGCCGGTGTTATATTTATGCATGTAAGCAAACAATTCACTATTATTGCTTACTATATTATTTGCCCGGCATAGCTCATGAAATATCTTCATAAGCTTATCGCTATTATCGCTCGTCACCTGATAACTGTATCCGTATCTTCTTATATATTTTTCCTTAAGCCCCGGGAAAAACTCATCGAGCTTACTGTAAAAATATTCCCGGTTACCTTCACGAAGCGTCAGACCTATACCGAAACAAAGGATGCCATATACTTTTGCTTTGATGCACAGATCAAGGATACCTCTCATATTTTCCTCCGTGTCGTTTATATACGGGAGCAGGGGATCGAACCAGACTATTGTCGGTATACCGTTATCGCGCATGATCTTCAGTGTTTCAAAGCGCTCTTTTGTCGTTGAGACGTTCGGTTCCAGTATTTTGCACAGATCCTCATCATATGTGGTCAGTGTCATCTGTACTAAGCATTTGGATCTGGCATTTATGCCTTTAAGCAGATCGAGATCACGCAGTATCCTGTTTGATTTTGTCAGGATCGAAAGCCCGAATCCGTATCTTTCGATTATCTCCAGGCACTTGCGTGTATAGCCAAGCTGCATTTCCTCATGCAGGTACGGATCACACATGGAACCTGTTGATATCATGCACTTCTCCCTTTTTCTTAACAATGCGGCTTCCAGCAGCTGCGGGGCATTGGACTTGACTTCTATATCCTCGAATCCGTGTTCGATATGGTAGCACCTGCTTCTGCTGTCGCAGTAGATGCATCCATGCGTACATCCGCGGAATATGTTCATACCGTTATTCGGAAGCAGAATTTCTTTTACTTCTTTAAAATGCATTTATCCCCCCTACGAACTTATGTTCGTATTATATCATATACAGTAACACTAATCAATATATCCATGCAGATCATATAGGTATCAAAAATGACCGAGACAGAAAAATATAATTCGAAAAAGCAGATCATAGGCAGGAAAATAACCCCGATTTCTGAAAATCTGAATATTATTGATATGAAATTTGCATATTTATGAAAATATATGTTGACAAATGAATATGTGCATGGTAAGGTGGGTTAAAATAATTCAAGGAGTAAAAAATGCCGTATTTATCTATGATCGTAATAATTAGCCTTATACTGAACCTACTGGTCTTGTTGCTTGTAGGCGTCATTAGCGTTCTGATTATACGTAAAGCTGTAGGTAAATCAAATCGATATAGTCTAATAACGGCATAGCAAACCGGAAGATTAAAAAGAAATGAGGATCCTGCAGTATAAGAAGACTGCAGGATTTTTTTATATCCGCAACACATCATCTGATATCGTATGGGAGGATAAAAATGAAAGCGACAGGGACGAAGATCATAATAGAGACATTAATAGAACAGGGGTGCGACACAGTATTCGGTTATCCGGGCGGATCCGTATTATACATCTATGACGAGCTGTATAAGAATTCCGACAGGATAAAGCATGTCATAACAGCGCATGAACAGGGAGCGGCACATGCTGCGGACGGTTATGCAAGAGTGACGGGAAAACCCGGTGTCGTTATAGCAACATCAGGTCCCGGCGCCACGAATCTTGTCACGGGCATTGCTTCAGCATATCTCGATTCATCCCCCATGGTAGCGATCACAGGCAACGTCCCTCTGGCTCTGTTAGGTAAAGACAGCTTTCAGGAAGTCGACATAACCGGTATCACTATGCCCATAACCAAGCATAACTATATTGTCAAGGATATTAACGAGCTTGCCGATGTTATAAGGGAAGCTTTTTTTATAGCTTCAAACGGTCGTCCCGGACCTGTGCTTATAGATGTACCCAAGGATATACAGACATCAGTGTGTGAATATATGATTAAAGAAAAACCGCCGAAGAAGGAAGCTAAGGCACCTTTGGATACGGATATTGATAAGGCTGTGGATATCATTTCCGCTTCTTCCCGTCCATACATATACTGTGGGGGCGGTGCTGTCATATCAGGAGCCGGCGTGGAAGTCGCAGAGCTTGCCAAACGTATAGATGCTCCGATAGGCTTTTCGATGATGGGTCTTTCAGCCGTACCTGCACAGAATAAGTACTGTCTTGGAATGACCGGCATGCATGGAAGATATGCCTCCATAAAAGCCAATTCCGAGTGCGATCTTGTTATCGCCATAGGTGTGCGGTTCAGTGACCGTGCTACCGGAAACAAGGCCAGATATCAGAAGAATGCGAAAATACTGCATCTGGATATAGATCCCGCTGAGATAGATAAAAATATACACGCATACCATGCGCTCATAGGTGATGTGAAAGCAGTGCTTTGCAGGCTTCTTAAAAAGCTAAAAAAACAGACGCACAATGAATGGCAGAATGAGATAAAAGTCATGCGTGCCGAAGAAAACAGCCAGCTCGTAAAAGATCATGAGATGCATCCAAAAGATATGATAGAAAAGGTGATGGAGTATACGGGTGAGAACACGGTAGTGGCTACCGACGTGGGCCAGCATCAGATGTGGGTGTCACAGTATTATAGATTCCAAAGGCCCAGAACATTTCTGACTTCAGGAGGGTTGGGAACGATGGGATTTGGAATGGGTGCGGCCATCGGAGGGTGTTTTGCATCAGGTAAAAAGAAGACCGTTCTGTTTACAGGCGACGGCAGTTTCGGCATGAATCTGAATGAACTTGCAACAGCAGTGTCAAACGAACTGCCTTTAGTAATCCTCATATTCAATAACGGTGTTTTGGGAATGGTAAGACAGTGGCAGACAGCGTTTTATGAAAAGAGATATTCTCAGACGACATTGAACAGGAAGACGGATTTCGTTAAGGTAGCGGAAGCTTTCGGAGCACAGGGATACAGAGCGGAAAATATGACAGAGCTTACGTTGGCTCTTGATAAAGCATTTCAGGCCTTGGGACCGGTCGTGATCGACTGTGTCATTGATAAAGATGAAAGAGTCCTGCCCATGATACCGCCGGGTGGTTCAATAGAAAACATAGTAATAAAGTAGAGGAGGTGGATATATGAAAAATGAGCAGTTCATATTAGGCGTATTGGTTTCAAACCATGCAGGCGTCCTTACCAGGATATCGGGATTGTTTTCGAGGCGCAGCTACAATATAGACAGCCTCAATGTCGCTGTTACAGAGGATCCCAGGTTTTCCAGAATGACCATAATAGCAAGTGGAGACGACCAGATGAAGGATCAGGTCGAAAAGCAGCTCGCGAAACTGCAGGATGTCAAAAAGGTGGAGATACTGCCTCCTGAAAATACGGTGATACGGGAACATATGCTGGTCAAGATAAAAGTAACAAAAAAGACCAGAAGCGAAATAGTGGAATCTGTAGATATATTCAGAGGCAAGATAGTGGATTTCAATTCGGATTCCCTTACCGTGGAAATGACAGGCGAATCATCAAAGCTTGATGCTTTCATAAGGTTCGCAGAAGAGTTCGGAATAATAGAGATGTGCAGAGCCGGAGCTCTTGCGGTAAAAAGGGGAGTGATACCTCTTTCAGCCGGAGACACCGTTTTGGAATAAATAATAATAGACTAAAAGGAGCAGAAAAATGGCAATAATGTATTATGAAAAGGATTGTGACCTATCACTGTTAAAGAACAAGACGGTAGCCGTGATCGGTTACGGCAGTCAGGGACATGCGCATGCACTCAATCTGAGGGATAGCGGAGTCAATGTCATAGTCGGCCTTTACGAAGGGTCAAAATCAGCTGAAAAGGCAAAAGAAGCAGGCTTAAAGGTAATGATGACTGCAGATGCGGTAAAAAATGCGGACATCACAATGATCCTGGTAAACGATGAAAAGCAGGCAGCACTGTATAAAAAAGACATAGCTGACAATTTGAAGGCAGGATCTGCGCTGGCATTCGCCCATGGATTCAATATCCATTTCAATCAGATCGTACCCAAAAAGGATGTTGACGTTATAATGATAGCGCCAAAAGGCCCCGGGCATACTGTAAGAAGCCAGTTTGAAGAAGGAAAAGGCGTTCCGAACCTTATAGCCGTATATCAGGATTATACAGGTAATGCAAAACAGCTTGCCCTCGCATATGCAAAAGGTATAGGCGGAGCGAGAGCCGGAATACTTGAGACTACATTCAAGGAAGAGACCGAAACTGATCTGTTCGGAGAACAATGCGTCCTTTGCGGAGGCGTCACTGCTTTGATGAAAGCAGGATTTGATACTCTTGTAGAAGCAGGATATCAGCCAGAAAGCGCATATTTCGAGTGTATACATGAGATGAAACTCATTATAGACCTCGTAGTGCAGCAGGGTATCTCATTCATGCGTTACTCAATAAGCGATACAGCTGAATATGGTGATTATATCACAGGCGACAGGCTCATCACGCCACAGGTCAAAGCGGAAATGAAACAGGTGTTAAAAGAAATACAAAACGGTACATTTGCAACAAAATGGATACTTGAGAATCAGGCTAACCGTCCTTCATTCCTTGCAACCAGACGCATACAGAGCGAGCATCTTTCCGAGAAGGTAGGCGCTGAGCTTAGAAACAAGATGAGCTGGCACAAATAGAAAGGGAAAAACATGAACAGCGACAGGATAAAAAAAGGCGTGCAGGCATCACCGCAAAGATCTTTACTTAAAGCTATGGGTTATACCGACAGCGAAATGAGCAGACCTCTCATAGGTGTAGTCAATTCATTCAATGAGATAGTCCCGGGACATATCCATTTGAAGGATATCGCCCGTGCCGTAAAAGATGGTGTGCTTGAAGCAGGCGGTATGCCTGCTGAGTTCAATGTCATAGCTGTCTGTGATGGTCTTGCGATGGGACATGAGGGAATGAAATATTCATTATCTTCAAGAGAGCTTATAGCTGACTCCATAGAATGTATGGCATATGCTCACAGATTTGACGCCCTTGTATTTGTCCCTAACTGCGACAAGATAGTCCCCGGCATGCTGATGGCTGCGGCACGGCTCAATATACCGGCAATATTCGTATCCGGAGGACCTATGCTTTCATTGAATGACGGCAGAAGCGATCTTGATCTCAACAGTTCTTTTGAAGCCGTAGGTGCATACAAAAAAGGTACGATAGATGAGTGTGAACTGCTGCGCATAGAGGATAACTGCTGTCCCGGCTGCGGTTCATGCTCAGGTATGTTCACTGCGAATTCCATGAACTGCTTATGTGAAGCCATTGGAATGGCCTTGAGCGGTAACGGTACTATCCCGGCTGTATATGCCAAAAGGATAAGGCTCGCAAAGACTGCGGGTATGCAGATAATGGAGACCCTTAAGATGGATATAAGGCCAAGGGATGTCATGACAAAAAAGGCATTCCAAAATGCTTTGGCAGCAGACATGGCCTTGGGGTGTTCCACGAATTCGGTGCTGCATCTTATGGCAATAGCGCATGAGGCAAAAGTCACGCTTGATCTGGATATTATCAATGAAATAAGCAGGAAGACGCCAAATCTGTGTAAGCTTGCTCCTGCCGGGAAACATCATATGCAGGATCTTGATGCAGCAGGCGGAGTGTATAAAGTGTTGTATGAACTTAAAAGATCGAATCTCATAGACGTGACCGCAATGACAGTGACAGGAAGGTCAATAGGCGAGGAACTGGACGCAAAACGTTTTACTATCACGAGGAACGATGTCATACGTTCCATAGATGATCCGTATTCCGTATACGGAGGAATAGCCATCCTGCACGGTTCGCTCTGCCCTTCTGGCGCCGTAGTGAAACAAAGCGCTGTGGATCCTTCCATGCTTGTGCATACAGGGCCTGCGAGAGTCTTTGACAGTGAAGAGGATGCCAATAAAGCCATATATGCCGGAATGATCAAAAGCGGTGATGTCGTGGTGATACGTTATGAAGGACCTTCAGGCGGGCCGGGGATGAGGGAAATGCTGAATCCTACTTCGGCGATAGCGGGAATGGGTCTTGATAAGGAAGTGGCTCTTGTAACGGACGGAAGATTTTCAGGCGCGACAAGAGGGGCTGCAATAGGGCATATTTCACCTGAAGCGGCAAAGGGAGGACCTATAGCATATGTTCTTGAAGGCGATAGTATATCCATAGATATACCTAATAACCGACTCGATCTTCTCGTTGACGGTGACGAGATTGAAAGACGCAGGAAAAGCATGGCCGTAAAGGTCAGAGACGATATTGAGGGATATATAGCAAGATACGCAAGGAACGTATCCTCAGCCGATAAAGGAGCAATAGTTACATAATGGAAAGACATATATGGATATTTGACACAACGCTGCGTGACGGGGAACAGGCTCCGCACTGCAGTATGAATAATGATGAAAAGATCGAGATAGCAAAACAGCTTGAGATACTTAAGGTGGACTGCATAGAGGCAGGTTTCCCTGCAAGTTCGGAAGGTGCTTTTACCTCGGTAAAAGCGATAGCCGGTATTGTGAAGGATGCACAGGTATGCGCGCTTTGCAGAGCATACGCAAAGGATATCGACCGTGCATATGAAGCTGTAAAAGAAGCTGTTGCACCGCGCATACATACATTTATAGCAACATCGCCCATACATATGGAATACAAGCTGAAGATGAAACCGGAGGAAGTGCTTGAAAGTATAAAAAATGCAGTCAGTTACTCAAAGGCTTTATGCTCTGATGTGGAATTCTCAGCAGAAGACGCAATGAGAAGCGATCCGGATTTTCTGGTAAAAGCTTTTAATACAGCTATCAGGGCAGGTGCAACAATCATCAACATTCCTGACACCGTGGGATATGTCCTTCCTGAGGAAATGTATGAACGCGTCAGATATCTGTACGATCATGTTGACGGCATGGATAAAGTGGGAGTTTCGGTACACTGTCATAACGATCTTGGCATGGCTGTAGCAAATTCGCTGTCTGCAGTACGTGCAGGCGCGACTCAGGTGGAATGCACTGTCAACGGTCTGGGGGAAAGAGCGGGGAATGCAGCTCTTGAAGAAATAGTGATGGCCATACGTACCAGGCGCAGTCTTTTCAATGCATATACCGGCATAGATACCAAACAGATAAGCAGAACAAGCAGGATGGTGTCAAATGTGATAGGACAGTCTATAGCGATAAATAAACCTATAGTCGGTGCGAATGCCTTTGCACATGAAGCAGGCATACATCAGCATGGCGTGCTCCAGGCAAGAGAGACATACGAGATAATGAATGCTGAGGATCTCGGGATAACGGAAAACAGGCTCGTCATAGGCAAGCATTCGGGAAAACACGCGATAGCAGACAGGTTAAAGCAGATGGGTTATGCATTTACCGAGGATGAGCTTACAGGATACTGCAATGAAGTCAAGGAACTGTCGGACAAGAAGAAATATATAAGCGACAGCGACCTAGAAGCAATAGTGAACCACAGGGAAAGATTCGCGGGAGCATATAAACTGGAGTATTATGATGTGCACACATCACAGGATGCTTCGTCAACGTGTGTTGTAAGGTTAAGCAGGGGAAACGAAGTCTTCGAGAGAGTATCGCTGGGAAACGGGCCGATAAATGCCGCATACAATGCTATAAATAAGATAACAGACAATATATGCGAGAAACTTCTAAACTATTCCATCCACTCTGTCGGAGACGGTAATGATGCGCTTGGTGAAGTGACAGTCAGGATGCAGTCTTCTGATCTGACAGTTACAGGAAGAGGATTGTCCATAAATATAATAGAATCGAGTATAATGGCATATGTCAACGGCATCAATAAGATCGTTGAGATGCGTTGAGGAGGAGATCACTATGGTAAAACGCCGTATAGAGATATTGGATTCCACTCTCCGTGACGGAGCGCAGGGCGAAGGCATATCGTTTTCTGTAAACGATAAAATAAATATAGTAAAAAGTCTTGATATGTTCGGAGTGGACTATATAGAGGCGGGAAATCCAGGATCGAATCCCAAGGATATGGATTTTTTCAAGCAGGTAAGAGATCTTAAACTTAAAAATGCAAAGCTATGCGCATTTGGCAGTACATGCAGAAAGGGAGTAGCTCCAAAGGATGATCCGAACATACAGTCTCTTCTTGAAGCAGGTACTGATACAGTAGTCATATTCGGAAAGACATGGGATCTTCATGTTACCAGGATACTGGGAATAACTCTTGAGGAAAACACCGGCATAGTAAGGGATACTGTCGGATATCTCAAGTCAGAAGGGAAATATGTCATATTCGATGCCGAACATTTTTTTGACGGATATATTTCAGACAGTGATTATGCCATGAGCGTTATAGAATGCGCACTTAAATCAGGTGTGGATGTCATAGCATTATGCGATACCAACGGCGGGACCATGCCGGATGAAGTCTTCAGGATCACCAAGATTGTTAAAGCTGCATTTCCGGATGCGTTGATATCGATACACTGCCATAACGATTCAGGCTGTGCGGTGGCAAATTCCATGCTAGCTGTGGAAGCAGGAGCTTCACAGGTGCAGGGTACATTCACAGGGATCGGGGAAAGATGCGGCAATGCCGATCTTTCCGTTATAATACCGAATCTTAAATTAAAATCGGGGTATGAGTGCAAAGGCGATCTGTTACACCTGTTCTCCTTAACGAGAAGGATCGCTGAGATATCAAATACACAGATCGAAAACAACAGGCCATATATAGGTAACAGCGCATTCGCCCATAAAGGCGGTATGCATATTGACGGAGTGCTGAAACTTAATAAAAGCTTTGAGCATGTGGATCCTGAGACCGTGGGAAATAAACGTAAATTCCTTATGAGCGAGGTGGCAGGCAGGTCGATGCTCGTAACGAAGGCCTCAGCCATAATTCCCGGG
>JBAYNV010000036.1:0-15153 GCA_041678685.1 Clostridia bacterium | reverse complement strand
GAGACTATGATAGGTTCTTTACAGCATTATATTTCAAATGGTACTGTATCAGACTTTCAGCCGATGAATGCAAATTATGGCATCGTAGAGCCTTTGGAGACGCATGTTAAGACCAAGAAGCTAAAATATGAGATCATGGCACAAAGATCCATTGATAAAATGAAGGAGATCATCCGTTTTAACGGGATATGATCCTTTTATACATATATTCGTGTGCATCGTTTTCCATACTGTCATCTAAAGGTGACAGCTCATCAGAACCGTATTTTTGTTTAAGTGCGGTTTTAATAATAAGATCAGCCAGTCTTGGATTCTTAGGAAGCAGCGGGCCATGGCCATATGTACCGAAAACGTTTTTATACCTTACGCCTTCATTACCGTCTTCACCGTTATTACCATTACCTATCACGACTTTCCCGAGAGGCTGGGTTTCTTTATCAAGAAATGTCTTGCCCGAGTGATTTTCAAATGCAATAACATTAAATTCACCCTTATCATCCTTGCATGTGAATATATAGTCACCGATCATACGTTCCTTTATCCCATTTGTCCTGATATCTATAGCACCGATAAAGTCCAGTGATTTACCGTCCCATGTGGTATATGATCTGCCCAGAAGCTGATATCCTCCGCATATACCAAGGAAAGTCTTTCCCATTTCGACAGATTGCCTTATAAGTTCTTTCTTAGAATTCCTGATATCATTGAGTAATATCTCCTGTTCAAAATCCTGCCCGCCGCCTATGAAATACAAATCGTATTTTTTGATGTCCAGTTTGTCATTTACTGAAATATCATCTATATTACAGTCTATATCTCTCCAGAGAAGTCTTTTCTGCATGCAAAGTATATTTCCGTAATCTCCGTAAAGATTTAATATATCAGGATACAGGTGGCATATGTTTATAACTCTTTTCATTCGTAAAATTCCTTTATTCCATATTTTTTTGCTATTTTTTTTCTAAGATCAAACATAGCCGTGTAAGTCGGAGTGATATAAAGAGGGATCCCATGAGACAATGCCTTTTCGAACAGCTTATCTGTATTCTTAAGAATAAAAACATTATTCATATCCAGACCGGCATACTTCAACCGAACCTGCATGTCATGAGCTCTATTACCGCTTACATATATAGCTTTCATATTATCCTGATAAGACAGCAATTTTTCAAAGTAAACATCATATATCCAGGAAACATCCGTCCCGTCAGCTAATTCGTCGTTCAGGAGTATGGCAAGTACGAATTCACCGTGTATATTTACAAGAAAATTCAAAATCTGATTAAAACCTGCAGGATTTTTTACCAGAATGATTTCAGTTGCCACTCCATTGAGGAACATTTTCTCCATTCTGCCGAACCCGCATTCAAAACTTCCTAACGAACGGACTATTATGTTTTCATCAATATCAAAGACTTTCATCACACATGCAGCTGCAACCGCATTATATACATTATGTGCTCCGGGCAGATTCACTTTCACATCATATGCATTCTGACCGATAAAAAGCTGCACATCAGATGAGTTTTCATCCATACTGATTATCTTACTTACTCTTATATAAGGATCCATCCTGTGATATCCGCATGCATCACATCGGAAACCTCCCAAATGCCCATATGTGACGTAATCAAATGAATATGGCTTCTGGCATTTGATGCAGAATAAGGCATCCTTAGGTTCTTTTATGATATTCTGATATATACTTGTATCCACACCGAAAAATAATATCTTCTTTTTCGTCAGCGAATATATATGAGAGCAAAGCGAACAATCAGCATTAATGCATACTGTAACATCCTTACACTTGTTTATTCCTTCTGTGATGAGATTCAATGTACTGGTTATTTCACCGTAGCGGTCAAGCTGATCTCTGAATATATTTGTGACAAGAACGCACTTCACATCTATATATTCTGCAACGAGCCTGAAAGCAGCTTCATCACATTCTATGATCGCATATTTATATTTGTTGTGACCTTTCATATCCGAATTGAGACAGAATACCGTGACTATGCCTGATAACAGATTTGCACCTGACTTATTTGAAAAATATGAAAGACCGCTTTCACTAAAAGCTTTTTCTATGATCCTTGATGTAGTCGTTTTACCATTGGTACCTGTGATTATGACTGTTTGAACATTAGAAGACACATATCTTAATATATCCTTACAAATAAACAAAGCGATCTTACCGGGCAGGGCAGTGCCGCCTTTTCCCAATGTCCTTAAAATACTGCATGACAGTTTACATAATAATATCGATAGGAAAATCTTAAATTTCATGACTTGAATTATATCAGCCGGATTATGTATAATCAACAAGTACAGTATTTAATTGAATAACATATTTCTATTATGGCTATTGTATTATATAATTCGGTGCGGAGGGTATATGCAGTATTCTGAAGAACAACTTATTAAGATGATCGTAGAAGGTGATAATGAAGCCTTTGGTGTAATCATCGAAAAATATCAGAATAAAGCGTATGCGATCGCATTAAGGATACTTCAGAATCATGATGATGCCCTTGATGCTGTGCAGGATTCATTTATAAAAGCATTCAGAAATATGAAGCAGTTCAATTTCCAATCCTCGTTCAATACGTGGCTGTATAGGATCGTTACCAATACTTCTTTGGATCTTTACAGGAAAAACAAAAAATACATATATGACATACCTTTTGATAAACCCATCACTAATGAGGATGACGATGATTACTATATACAGGTCGAAGATGAAAAAAGCAATATTGAAGCAATAGTTGAAAAAAAAGATACAGTCAGCCTTGTGAATCATGCGATAAGCATGCTGCCTGATGATTTTAAAGAAATAGTGATACTATTCGACATTGAACAGCTTTCATTGAATGAAGTCTCTGAAATTCTGAAAATACCGTTGGGTACGGTAAAATCCAGATTATTCAGAGCTCGTGAGAAATTAGCAAAAATACTGAAGAAAGAGGGAACTTTTTAGCATTTTAATCGTTAAATCAGTTAGGAAGTATTAATATGATGAGAAAATGTGCTGGTTATAAAAAATTAATACACGAATATATCGATAATGATCTTTGCGATTCGAAGAGGATCGAAGTTGAAGATCATATCGATTCATGCAATGAATGCAAAGAGTATTTCAACAGCATTAAAAATCTTGTTGTATCATTAAATTCAATGAAAACTGAGTATCAGATCGATATCAAAGCAAAAGTCATGTCTGATATCGGTAAGAAAACCGCCAGAATAATAGATTTCAGAAAGTATTATAAGTATTGCGCTACTGTGGCATGTCTTGCTATTGCCATAACTGTGTTTTTTACAACAGGCGGCTTTAACAGAATGCTTAGGACAGACAGTGTAAATGGCTTAAGCGCAGAAACAGCATTGACGGGCGACGGTTCGTATGCTTCAGATGCTGAACTTGACAGATATTATGTTGCGCCAAAAGGTCAGGAGATGTGTTCTTCTGTCGAAGAAAGTGTATCTGTATATTATAATTCTTCGTCAAACATCGACACAGTGATAAATGATCTTAACAATGCCATTGATGAATATGGTATAAATTGTATATCAAGGTCTGATGACGATATCAATGTTCTTAAGGTAGAGATCGAAAGTATATATATAGATAAACTGGTCGACCATCTGAGCTTGGTTCAGGATCAGATTTATATGGCACGTAACAATGAAGTCAGATCAGAAGCAAACGTTAATATTGTTATGATCATCACCTGTATTGAATAAATCCTATTATCGTTTGATCATGCATGATATAATAACTGCGGTAACTATATGAAAAAATTATTACTAATAGACGGTAACAGCATATTGAACAGAGCATTTTACGGCATGGCTGCAAATATGCTCATAACTAAATCAGGCATTTATACTAATGCGATATATGGTTTTCTTAATATTCTCGAAAAATACATGACAGAAGATAACCCGACTCATATTGCTGTTGCTTTTGATCTGAAAGCACCCACATTCAGACATGGATTCTATTCAGGATATAAAGCAGGAAGAAAAGGCATGCCGCCAGAGTTGTCATTACAGGTTCCGATATTAAAAGATATACTGAAAGCTATGAATATCACTATGATTTCCAAGGAAGGTTATGAAGCTGACGATATCATAGGAACACTTTCAATGTTATCATCAGAAAACATGATGAGCGTAATACTTACAGGTGACAGGGATATGCTCCAGCTCATATCCGCATACTGTATGGTAAAAATACCAACAGTCACATCAGGCAAGAAAACAGTCAATGTTTTTACAAACGATGTTTTTATAAACGAATATGGCATCGAACCTCAGAAGCTTGTGGATGTCAAAGCATTAATGGGTGATAAATCAGATAATATCCCTGGGATCGCAGGTATAGGTGAAGTAGGGGCTTTGGATCTTATCAGGAAATATGGTAACCTTGAAAATTTGTATGAAAATATTGAAAACATATCGAAACCTGCTTTGAAAGAAAAACTGGTAAAAGATAGAGATAATGCATTCCTCAGTCAAAAGCTGTCAAAGATATACTGTGATGTACCGATCGTAAATATTGCGATAGATGATCTTAAAGTCAGGGAACTCAACAAAGAGGATCTTCAGAAAATTTTCAGAGAACTTGAATTCCACTCATTTATCGATAAATTCGGATTAAGAAATTTAGAAAACGAAGATAACAAGACAGTATCAGATTTCTGTATATCTGCATTGAATGATACTTCCATAAATGATAGCAACATATATATTTCGTATTCGATAAAAGACGATGCGCTTTCACTGACGTACATGACTGATGATAATAGAATATTTGAAGCATCGGCATTCGAGTCATGTGAGATCCTGAAAAAAATAACAGATGGAAATAACCGGCTGATATCACACTATATTAAAGACCTTCTTTTATACTGTATAAAAAACAACATAGGTATTCCAAAGCAGTATTTTGATACCGCTACAGCTTTATATCTTCTGGATTCTATGAAAGATAAGTATGATCTTGGCGATATTTACAGGAATCTTAATGTAAATGGAAGAGATAATGATCCCGATGTGTATAAAATAAAATTTTTATTTACGTATACAAAAGATAATCTGCATAAGAATGAAATGTACGATCTGTATAACGATATTGAGCTTCCATTAGTGGAAGTGCTTGCATCTATGGAATATATCGGGATAAAAGCTGATGGAGATTATTTAAGATCATTAAGCGAGTATTTCAACAGTGAATTGACCGTCACTACAAAGGAAATATTCGATTTTGCCGGAGAGTCGTTTAATATTAACTCGCCAAAACAGCTTGGAGAGATTCTGTTCGACAAACTGAAGCTACCTTCAAAAGGCAATGGCTCTACGTCAGTTGATATTCTTGAAAAACTTCGGGAATATCCTATTGTTAACAAGGTTCTGTATTATAGAACACTATCAAAACTCAATTCTACATATGCCCAAGGCCTTTTATCAAAGATCGATTCTGATGGAAGGATACATTCCAATTTCAAACAGACTGTCACAGCTACAGGGCGTATAAGCTCAACAGAACCTAATCTTCAGAATATTCCGATCCGGACAGAAATCGGAAGAAGACTGCGTAAAGCTTTTATTCCAAATGAAGGATATACATTATTAAGCGGGGATTATTCGCAGATCGAATTACGGGTTTTATCTCATATAGCACAGGACAGCAATATGATAAGTGCATTTAAACATGATGCTGACATACATACGATCACAGCATCTGAAGTATTTAAAACACCTGTAGATAAAGTCTCAAAAGCTCAGAGACAGGCAGCAAAAGCCGTAAACTTCGGGATAATCTATGGGATATCTGACTTCAGCCTTGCTAAGGATATAAATGTATCTGTAAAAGAAGCAGCACAATATATAAATGATTACCTCGAATATTATTCCGGTATAAGATTCTATATGACTGAAATCGTACAGAAAGCAAAAGCTGATGGTTATGTGACCACGATATATGGCAGAAGAAGGTATCTTCCCGAATTGAACTCACCTAAATTTTCGGTAAGGGAATTCGGCAAAAGAGTCGCACTGAATGCTCCGATACAAGGCAGCGCTGCAGATATAATAAAAATCGCTATGGTAAATATATATAACGCATTAAAAGCAGGCAAATACAGATCCAGACTTATATTGCAGGTACATGACGAGCTCATAATAGAAACACATCTTGATGAAGTGGATGCGGTCAGAGAACTTCTGATAAAATACATGACTGATTACTTCAAGTTATCCGTACCTCTTAAAATCGATTTTAGTATAGGAAATTCACTTTTAAAGGATTGAACATGATAATTGGTATCACAGGGCAAACAGGAACAGGTAAAAGCACGCTGGCCGGTATTTTTAAAAAAAACGGGTATAAGGTTTTTGACGCCGATAAAGAGTATGCTGACTTAATGAATAATGATCTGTCACTCAAATCTGAACTGATAGATCACTTCGGATCAGATAAAAGGCAGGTGATTTTAAATGCCGTAATGGATGACAGCGAACAGTTAGAAAAATTGAATGCGATTACTCATAAATATGTAGTAAAAAAGATATATGAATTTGTATCACGCAACAGTGGGGAAGACATCATTCTTGATGTACCTGTACCGGTATCAAAGGGATTTTTGGATATAACTGATACCGTGATCATAACGGTATGTGACAGGGAAATCCAACTAAAAAGACTGTCAGACAGATACTTCATTTCACATGAAGATGCTGTAAAGAGGATAAATATGCAGATGAAATATACTGAATATGTCAAACTTGGCAGGTGTATATTAAATACAAGCTATACTGACAGCAACGATCTGGATGCATTCTGCCGGATATTTGTAAATACTTGTTTAACAGACAAAATGAATTGATTTTTATCGTGTCTGATGTTAGAATTCAAATAAATGATAAAACAATCGGGTGAAAAAAATGGGAAAAATATTATTAAATACTGCAAACATAACGTGTAATAACAAGAAGGAAACTGATCTTCGAGCTTATATTAACGGTAAAACCATTCATACTATCAATTATGACAGTAAAGAAGTCATCCTGGAATATGCTGATACCGACTTCATTTTCCTTGTCGATGAAAATATGGAATCAACTGATGATCAGGCTGACGTATCATTATTGCGTGAAATAAAAAGATTTAATAAAAAATTAAAGGAAAGCAATATCGAGACCAAATTCAACGATTTCGAGGAGTGTATAACAAACACATTTTCATATATAGACGGGCTTGAAGAGTCTGGTGAGATAGCGCCTCGAAAAAGATTTGTATCTTCTGCCTTGATTTCATATGATAAAGCATTACTGATAACATCAGATATCGATTCTGCTTTATACATTACCGGTGGAAATATCGTGAATTTATTTTCTGATGAAAATGAAGGAAAGATACATACGGCCGAAATAGCTGCATTGAAAGTGAATGATATGCTTATGCTTCTTTCAAGTAATGTTGCTAAAGCATTATCGCAAAATGAGATACTTGACACTATCAACCTCAATGACACTGCTGAAGAGAATGCGCAGGCTATAGCTTCTGTTTATGCGTCAAATCACGATGACGAGTATTCCGTAACAGTCATCACTGTTAAACTCATTCAGGATAAATCACGTACATTTATGAGAAATGAAATCAATACACAGGAAATAGAAACCGGTGATGTCATTGCAGCGGAAGTACAAAAACCTTCATCTGCTAAGTTTGAAGGAAGATCTGATAAAAAGGAAAGTTTCTGGGAAGGAGCTTCCGATGATATCGTATTCACTGACAAGAAAATGCGTAACAGTGCAAAGAATGCTTCTTTTGAAACCATGAAAATGGGGAAGAGCGAGAGCAAAAAGAGAAGGACATCTATCTACTTAAAGAGAGCGATAAGTATTGTGATCGTTCTTGCGGTCATGGCAGGAATAATCATCGGTATGGTAAATCTGCTTAAGCACATTTTCAATCAGTCTGAAGTTGAAGAGTCCGGATCTCCTATGGCTTCGATTTCACCAATAGTCGTCGAATCACCGACACCGACTCCTACGCCATCGGAAGAAATAACACCTTCACCTTCACCCAGCCCCATAGCGCAGTTCGTAAACTATACCGTCAAAAGCGGTGATACCCTGACAAAGATCGCAAAATATCATAATGATCTGTACGAACTTAATTATCCAAATACCAATTTGCAGCCTTTAGTGGATCTTATAATGGGTTATAACAATTTGGAGGATTCTAATAAGATATTTATTGGTCAGGAACTTAAAATACCGATAACTCCCATTCCATAAAATCAGTATCATACGATGCAGATCCTCCTGCATCGTTTTTAATTAATTCTTTTTTTGTAATTGACAAAGGATCATACATGAGTTATTATGTGTAAAGTAATTTTACTTTACAGAAGGAATGTAATGGATAAATATAGCAGGGCGGGATTATTAACTGATATATATGGAGGACTTCTTACAGAAAGACAATCTGAAGCTCTTTCCTTGTATCTTTCCGAAGACTGCTCATTATCCGAAATTTCCGAGAAACTCAGCGTAAGCAGACAGGCTGTCCATGATATCATCAGGCGTTCAATGAATCAGCTTGAGGAATATGAGTCAAAACTAAAATTATATGAAAGATTATTAAGCAACAGGGAAACTGAGACACAGATCGTTGAATGTTTAAGAGAAAATGACATAAAAAAGGCACTGTTATTGGTACATGCTGTTGTGGAGAAATAAATGGCAATTTTTGAAGGGCTAGCAAATAAATTAAGTTCGATAATAAAGAATCTTAGGAATACCGGAAGGATCACGGAAGATGATATTAAAAATATCTCACGTGAGATACGTCTTGCACTTCTTTCCGCTGACGTAAACTATAAAGTAGTTAAGGAGTTCATTGCTAATATTTCGGAGAAAGCACTTAACAAAGAAGTACTTGAAAGCCTTACGCCGGGCCAGCAGGTCATTAAAATCGTTAATGAGGAGCTTGTCGAGCTTTTAGGAAGCAGGAATGAAAGGCTTATCACATCAGGCAAAATACCTAACAGATACATGCTATGCGGTCTTCAGGGTTCAGGTAAAACCACAGCATGCGGGAAACTTGGCAACCTTCTTAAGAAACAAGGCAAAAAAATACTTTTCGTAGCCTGTGACGTATACAGACCGGCTGCAATAGATCAGCTCATCTCTATCGGGAAACAACTAGACATCGCCGTATATTATGAAAGAGATCAGAAGGATGTTATAAAAATAGCTAAAAATGCAATTGATTTTGCACGGAAAAACCTGTTTGATCTTGCCATATTCGATACAGCAGGCAGATTGCATATTGATGTAGATATGATGGAAGAGATAACCGATCTTCAGAAATACATTGAACCCGATGAAACTCTTATCGTAGTTGATGCAATGACAGGACAGGATGCAGTCAACATAGCTGAAGGATTCAATAAAGCTCTGGATCTTACGGGAATAATACTTACCAAGCTTGATGGAGATACAAGAGGCGGAGCCGCTCTTTCGATCAAAAAGATAGTGAATAAACCAATTAAGTTTGCATCTGTCGGAGAGAAGATGAATGATCTTGAGCCATTTTATCCTGACAGAATGGCATCAAGGATACTGGGTATGGGCGATGTTCTTTCGTTAATTGAAAAAGCTCAGGAGAATTTCGATGAAAAGCAGGCTGCTGAACTTGAAAAGAAGATGGCTACATCCACATTCACACTTGAAGATTATCTTGTCCAGCTGGATCAATTCAAGAATATGGGTGATATGCAGGATATTTTGAACATGATACCTGGCGGATCGCAATTAAAAAACGTAAAGGTAGATGAGAAGCAGATATCAAGAACAAAGGCAATAATCCAGTCTATGACAACCAAAGAACGCAAAAATCCGAGAATACTTGACGCAAGCAGAAGGAAACGTATAGCGTGCGGTTGTGGGATGACTGTAACTGATGTCAACAGGCTTCTCAAGAATTTTGAAGATATGAAAACGATGATGAAACAGATGACAAACAGCAAACGTAAATTCAAAGGACTTAAGATGCCTTTTTGAATAAATAATTATTAAAGGAGAAGTAAAATGGTTAAAATCAGATTGAAGAGAATTGGTGCTAAGATGCATGCTTTCTACAGGGTAGTTGTAGCGGATTCAAGGTATCCCAGAGACGGAAGAAATATAGAAGAGATCGGAACTTATGATCCTATGTGCGAACCATCAAAATTCGTAGTTGATATGGATAAAGTCAACTATTGGATAGCTAAAGGCGCTCAGTGTACAACAACGGTAAAAGCATTGATCAAAAAGCATCAGGCATAGCGGAGGAAAGTAATGAAGAAATTATTGGAAGCCATCATATATGCCCTTGTAGATAACAAGGATCAGGTTGTTATCGTTGAACAAGAAGATGAGGATGGAAACGTAATTCTTAAAATTTCAGCTGCAGAAAGCGACCTTGGCAAGATAATAGGTAAGAGCGGAAACACTATTACTGCAGTAAGAAGGATAATAAAAGCTTATGCAATGAAGCTGAAGAAAAAAGTTACCGTGGAAGTGCTTTAATTGGATGAGTATTTTGAAGTAGGTAAAATTGTTGGAGCTCATGGTCTGAATGGAGAGATAAAAGTATATCCTATTACCCATGATGCTTCAAATTTTTACAATTTTGATGAACTCTTTATCAATAACAGAAGATATGCGGTCATTTCGCTGAAGTTTGTAGGACAATATGCTGCATTTTCTCTTGAAGGTATTGATAACAGAGACAAAGCGGAACAGTTAAAAGGTCAGTTTATTTCCATAAACAGAAATAATGCTGCTCCTTTAGCAGAAGGCCATTACTATATGTCTGATATCATCGGATGCAAAGTTATGAACGAAAAAGGTTATGTCGGAACAG
Organism: Clostridia bacterium; assembly: GCA_041678685.1. GTDB lineage: Bacteria > Bacillota > Clostridia > DUPQ01 > DUPQ01 > DUPQ01. The sequence continues at coordinate 4,232 of JBAYNV010000036.1, read as the reverse complement.
TTGTGGATATTATTGAAACAGGTGGAAATGATGTTTATGTGATCAATTGTTCTGACGGGATATACTCTATACCGGAGCTTCTGATCCCTGCAATAGATACTGTCATCAAAAATATCGATATATCTGCGAAGATCATTACCGTGGAAATACCGAAAGGGCTTCTTGAAGATGAATGTTTTTAATATTTTCACTCTTTTTCCTGATATGTTCAAAGCTCTTGATTTTGGGATAACAGGTATAGCCAAAGAAAATATGCTTATAAGCGTCAACACTGTCAATATCAGAGATTTCTCTTTAGATAAACATAAAAAGGTCGATGATTATACCTATGGCGGGGGATTTGGGATGCTTATGTCTTGCCAGCCTGTTTTTGATGCATTCAAAAGCGTGAAACCTGCCCATACTATATATATGTCTCCCAAGGGATCCTTATTGACGCAGAAAAGAGCAATGGAATTATCCGGAATAAATGATATCAATATTTTATGCGGACACTATGAAGGGATCGATCAGAGGATCATCGATGAACTTATAGATGAAGAGCTTTCCTGCGGAGACTATGTTGTAACAGGAGGGGAATTACCCGCGATGATCCTGATAGACTGTATTTCCAGAATGATAAAAGGCGTGCTCCCGCAGGAAGAAAGTTATATTAATGAATCTCATTTCGATGGATTGCTTGAATGTGCGCAGTACACAAGGCCTGAGGTATTTGAAGGTCATCAGGTACCTGAGATATTATTGTCGGGACATCATAAGAATATAGAGGATTTCAGACTTTCTCAGAGTATTTTATTTACATATAACAGCAGGCCTGACATGCTTGCAAAAAGGAAATTATCCAAAACAGAATATAAAGTATTCATTTCATATTTTCCTGAATTAAAAGATGCTATAATTAAATTTGTTAATTAATTAAAGGACTGGGGATCATATATGTATAATTTAGATTCAATAAGAAAAATTGATCAGACTTTGGCAGATGCCATTCAAGCTGAAGTATATCGTCAAAAAAACAATATAGAATTGATCGCTTCAGAGAATTTTGTAAGCGAAGCAGTCATAGATGCCATGGGAACTCCTCTGACAAATAAATATGCTGAAGGTTATCCGGGTAAAAGATACTACGGCGGTTGCGAAAATGTTGATATCGTTGAAAATCTTGCAAGACAGTATGCCTGTGAGCTTTTCGGCAGTGAACATGCGAATGTACAGCCGCATTCCGGTGCAAATGCTAATTTAGCTGTATTTTTTGCTGTATTGGAACCGGGTGATACAGTACTAAGCCTTGACCTTTCCTGCGGTGGACATCTCTCGCATGGCATGGCAAAAAATATCTCAGGTAAGTACTTTCATGTTGTTTCATACGGCGTGGATAAGGAAACCGGTATGCTGGATTATGAAAATATAAGACAGCTTGCTTTAGAAAACAGACCCAGGTTAATAATCGCAGGCGCTTCTGCATATTCACGTGCTATAGATTTTAAGAAATTCAGGGAGATCGCTGATGAATGCGGTGCTTACCTTATGGTGGATATGGCGCATATCGCCGGATTGGTCGCTGCAGGATTACATCAGAACCCGGTCCCATATGCTGACTTTGTTACATCAACTACACATAAGACATTAAGGGGGCCAAGAGGCGGATTGATCCTTTGCAGGGAAAAATATGCAAAAATTATCGATAGCGCAATATTCCCCGGAACACAGGGAGGACCTCTGATGCATATAATAGCTGCAAAAGCTGTATGCTTCAAAGAAGCTTTCAGCGATGAATTCAAAGAATATCAGATGAATACCATAAACAATGCAAAAGCATTGAGCGATGCCCTTATAAAAGAAGGTTTGGATATAGTCACTAAGGGGACTGATAACCACCTTATGCTTGTAGACCTCAGACCTATCAATGTAACAGGTAAGGATGCACAGAATCTTCTTGATACTGTTCATATAACATGCAACAAGAACGGTATTCCTTACGATCCTCAGAAACCGACAATAACGAGTGGAATCAGGCTAGGGACTCCTGCAGTAACTACAAGAGGCATGAAGGTCCCGCAGATGCAGGAAATAGCGCATATAATATACAAAACACTTACAGATTATGATAATTATAAAGAAACGGCGGTCAGAAAGGTGAAAACGATCATAGAAGAATTCCCGTTATACTGATGATGGAAAAAAAACCTTTAGCTTACAGAATGTGTCCAAGGTCATTGGATGAATTTGTAGGACAAGATCATATCGTTGGAGAGGGAAAGCTTCTTAGAAGGCTTATTGAAGCTGACGATGTGCATTCCATTATTCTTTTCGGACCTCCCGGTACAGGCAAGACTGCTTTAGCCAGAATAATCGCTAATATGACAAAAGCCAATTTTGTTCCATTAAATGCAGTCACTTGCGGCATAAGCGATATCAAACAGATAGTAATCGATACACATAACAGTTTTCTGAACCCGGAAGGGAAGACCGTGCTTTTTCTTGATGAGATACACAGATTCAATAAAGCCCAGCAGGATTCTCTTCTTCCCCATGTTGAAGATGGTTCGATCGTACTGATCGGAGCTACTACCGAGAATCCATATTTCGAAGTAAACAAATCGATCATATCAAGATCTTCCGTATTCATGCTCGAACCTCTTTCTGCAGTTTCAATAGAGGAAATAGTGCTAAGAGCATTGAAAGACAGAGATAGAGGTCTGGGAAATTACGATATATCAGTTGAAGAAGACGCGTTGAAAACTCTTTCAAAGTGTGCAGGCGGTGACGCGCGTATCGCGTTGAATGCTCTGGAATTGGCGGCTATAACGACGAAGTGTGATAATATAGGGATCATCAGAATAGATTCCCAGATACTTAAGGAGTGCATGCAGAATAAAGCAGTGCGTTTTGACAGAAATGGGGAAGATCATTACGACAATATATCAGCAATGATAAAGTCTATGAGAGGTTCATCGCCTGATGGTGCAATATTCTATTTATGCAAAGCGCTTCTGGCCGGAGAAGATATAAATTTCCTAGCCCGACGTATAGTGATATGCGCTGCTGAGGATGTTGGACTGGCTAATCCAAATGCTCTTACAGTCGCTGAATCTGCATGTGAAGCTGCACGTATGATAGGAATGCCTGAAGCTTCGTTGATTTTATCTGAGGCGGCAGCATATGTAGCAGTATCGCCTAAATCCAATTCTACGAGTGCGGCTATGTTCAATGCTATGGAAGATATAAAAAATACTGATACCGGAGAAGTACCTATGTGGTTAAGGAATGCTCCCGCGGAAGGCATGAAGGATATTGGATACAGTGTAGGATATGAATATGCGCATGATTATGAAGGCAATTATGTTGAACAGCAATTTCTGCCTGATATAATGAAAGACAGGATCTACTATACACCCACGGATAATGGGACAGAAAGGATCGTTAAGGAATGGATGAAAAAAAGAGGACAACACTAAAAAGGATATTTGCCTGGATATATCTCGGACTATTTATTTATGTCATTTTAAATTTAATGATCTTTGATTTCTACAAGGATTATACACTTGGCATATACATCGTTATGATAGCCGTTTATCTTCTCGTTTTCAGGAAACCTGTCGAAAAAGGCGATACTGGAAAAACTGACAGTAAGAATATTACTGATACTACCGAAGAGAAAAAATAATAGGAGGTACATTCATGAATAAAATATATCTTGATCATGCTGCCACCACACAGCTTGATCATGAAGCATTTGAAAAAATGATGCCATTTTTCAGGGATATTTATGGTAACCCCTCATCTATATATGAGGCAGGAAGACAGGCCAAGAAAGCAATAGAAAATGCACGTGATACTGTAGCAGGTTGTTTCAACTGTAAAAGCAGCGAGATATATTTTACATCGTGCGGTACTGAAAGCGATAACTGGGCTATAAAAGGTACATGCTCGTTCAACAGGCATAAAGGAGCACATATAATAACTACGAATATAGAACACCATGCCGTACTCGATACCTTCAAGTATATGGAAAAGTTAGGATTCGAGATAACAATCGTACCTGTTGAAACAAATGGTATCGTTGATCCTGACAAAATAGAGCAAGCCATCCGCAAAGATACGATACTTATCTCCGTGATGTTTGCAAACAATGAGATAGGAACTATACAGCCGATCAGGGAAATAGGGAAGATAGCGAAGAAACATGGCGTCATATTCCATACTGATGCTGTCCAGGCTGCCGGAACGGT
>JBAYNV010000035.1:0-15354 GCA_041678685.1 Clostridia bacterium | reverse complement strand
TAAAGTACTGATAACGATGGATAACGGAAAAACAATGACACTTGAACTGTACCCGCAGTCAGCTCCCATTACGGCAGCGAATTTCTTGAAGCTGGTAAAAAGCGGCTTCTATAACGGGCTTATTTTTCACCGGGTGATAAACGGATTCATGATACAGGGAGGAGATCCCAACGGTACGGGAACCGGAGGACCAGGATATGGCATTAAAGGCGAATTCGCTTCGAATGGAATTAAAAATCCCATTAAGCATACGAGGGGAACAATATCAATGGCACGCTCTTCCATGCCTGATTCAGCCGGGTCGCAGTTCTTCATCATGCATAAAGATGCAATACATCTTGACGGTGAGTACGCGGCATTCGGAAGGCTCACCGATGGTTTCGAAACACTGGATGAAATCGCTGCAACAAAGACCGGTCGCGGTGATAAACCGCTTACCGAACAGAAGATCAGGGAAATAAAGGAAGTATAAGTTCTTTTTTGTGAAACTGTTTAATAATCAACATTATATTATATATATTTAAATATCTTGTTACAGATTATGCTTAAATAACATTGTAAATTACAAAATTCGTTGATACAATAACACTAATAAAAACTCAAGGAGAAAAATCATGCCGGAAATAGTATATGAGATCAAAGAGAACATTGGTGTAATATCTGAAAGCTCAAGAGGCTGGACAAGGGAAGTTAATATGGTTGCTTGGAATGGAAGAGATCCCAAAGTCGACATAAGAGATTGGTCACCGGAAAAAGATAAGATGGGTAAAGGTATTACTCTCACTACAGACGAGTGCAAAAAACTCAGGGATCTTCTTAATGCGATGACCTTATAATATACTTTCATTGCAGATATGATAAAACAAAAAAGATTTTAAAAGGCTGCATGTAACATGTAGCCCTTTTAATAAAAAAGATATATGTTGATTAAAAATAGCGTTTTGGTATAATAAATTCTACTAAATTGTAAAATGAGGTAACAAAATGAAAGCAAGCATAAAGCAGTTGTTTGAAGACAGCAGTACATATGAAGGTTCAGAGGTCTTTTTAGAGGGATGGGTAAGGACCATCCGCAGTTCAAGGGATTTCGGATTTATAGAGCTGAACGACGGTTCATCTTTTAAGAATATACAGATAGTATTTGAAAATGGCATTGTAGATAATTATTCGGAAGTTGAAAAGCTCCCGATAGCATCAAGCCTTGCAGTCATGGGCAGACTGATCCTTACACCAAACAGCAAGCAGCCGTTTGAGATCAAAGCTTCAAAGATCAGTATATACGGAGTAAGTTCGCCTGATTATCCTTTGCAGAAAAAGAGGCACAGTTTTGAATATTTACGTACTGTAGCGCACCTAAGACCAAGAACCAATACATTCTATGCGGTATTTAAAGTCCGTTCGGTATTAGCACAGGCTATACATACATTCTTTCAGGACAGGGATTTTGTTTATGTCCATACGCCGATAATAACTGCAAGCGATTGCGAAGGCGCCGGTGAAATGTTCCAGGTCACGACTCTCGATCTCGACAGAATTGCAGAATCACCTGAAACTGAAGTGGATTATTCCAAAGACTTCTTCGGTAAAAAGACAAACCTTACGGTCAGTGGACAGCTTTCTGTGGAGACCTACTGCATGGCGTTTGGAAAAGTATATACATTCGGGCCTACTTTCAGGGCTGAAAATTCCAACACGACAAGACATGCGTCGGAGTTCTGGATGATAGAACCGGAAATGGCTTTTGCTGATCTGAATGACAACATGAGGACTGCTGAGGAAATGATCAAATACATAATACGTTATGTAATGGAAAAATGCCCGGATGAAATGAAGTTTTTCAATGAATTCATTGAGCCGGGATTGTTTGACAAGCTGAAAGTCGTTACGGATTCTGAATTTGCCCATGTCACATATACTGAAGCAATAGAAATACTTAAAGCTTCAGGAGCAAAGTTCGAAGTTCCTGTATTCTGGGGCTGTGACCTTCAGACGGAGCATGAAAGATTTATCACTGAAAAGTATTTCAAAAAACCGGTATTCGTAACAGATTATCCAAAGGAGATCAAAGCATTCTATATGCGCCTGAACGACGATGGCAGGACAGTCAGGGCAATGGATTGTCTGGTACCCGGAATAGGCGAGATCATAGGAGGAAGCCAGAGAGAAGAAAGACTTGATGTGCTTCTTGACAGAATGCATGAACTCGGTCTGAAAGAGGAAGATTACTCATGGTATCTTGACACAAGAAAATACGGTACAGTGGTACATGCAGGTTACGGACTCGGATTTGAAAGAATGATAATGTATATGACAGGCATGCAGAACATCCGCGACGTTCTACCTTTCCCAAGGGTACCCAAGCATGCAGAATTTTAGGAGAGAACAGTGATCAATAATTCCGGTACAGATATTGCGGAAAGCGTTATATTGGTCAAAGTGGCAAATGCGGTTGAAAAATACGCTGCTGTAAGGCTCACTAAAAAAAAGAAAGCCATTAAGATAAATGATACGGAAAAAGTGAAAACGATCGATCTTTTTATCGATATAGATTATGGCACTGTCATACCAAAGGTCGTTAACGAAATGCAGCATACCATAGCAAGATCGCTGGACGAGGACCTGGACATCGTGTTCGATGCCATAAACGTTACTGTTGAGGGAGTCAATATAGACAGGCTTGATAATAAAAAAGAGTTTTAACAGTTTTGTAAGTTGTATTGTTAAGATAAATGGTATATTGTGTCAGGTAAAGGAGAAATGATATGGCATGTCTTATACTGGCTTCTTCATCGCCAAGAAGAAAAGAGATAATGAAAATGATGGGGATGCCTTTTGATATAATCGAACCTGAGGCCGAGGAGACTGTAAGAGCGGATGAGGATCCTGAGGATCTGGTCAGCAGGCTGGCATGCATGAAAGCTTCGGATGTTTATGAAAGGGCAGGCAAAGGCCATATAGTTGTTGGTATCGATACGATAGTATGTATAGACGGACTTGTACTGGGAAAACCCCGGAACAGGAGCGAGGCATACGAAATGCTTAAAAGACTCAGCGGGCGTTCGCACAAAGTACTTTCTGGAGTATGCATAATGAAAGACAAGACCGCACCGGTAAGTTTTGTAAGCGAAACAGAAGTGTCATTTGCCGATATGTCCGATGATGAGATAAATGAGTATGTTGATACGAAAGAACCTTATGATAAAGCAGGAGCATACGGCATACAGGGAAAAGCAGCGAAATTCGTAAAATCCATCAGCGGCTGTTACTATAACGTCATGGGGTTACCTCTGTCCGAAGTATATGGGATCATTAAAAAAATCATATGAAATCAAATCACATAAGATCGCTGCCATTGGATGACAGGCCTTATGAAAAGCTGTCCCTGATCGGAGCGCAGAAATTATCAGACTGCGAGCTGCTTGCTATAGTATTAAAGAACGGATCGAACGGAGTCAACGCCCTGGAACTGTCCAGGGAGATACTGACAGACGAAAATATAGGTCCGGGACTCATAGGGCTGGAAAACGCATCGATCGAAGAACTGAAGGCTTTCAAAGGTATAGGGCATGTCAAAGCCATACAGATAAAAGCTGTGGTGGAACTGTCAAGAAGGATTGGAAACAGGCAAAGAGGTATAAAGCCTAAATTCGTACTGCCGCTGGAGATAGCTGAATATATGCAGAAGAAGGCAGTGGGGCTTCAAAGAGAAGTGTGCTGGGTGCTGTGCTTCGATCCGCGTATGAAGCTCATAAAAGACACGGAGATATCAGTAGGCACAGTCGACAGTGCAATAGTTCATCCAAGAGAGATCTTCCATGAAGCCGTAAAAGCATGCGCCCATACGGTAGTGGTAGTGCATAACCACCCAAGCGGTGACTGTACACCATCGGAAAATGACATAAAACTTACTGAAAGGCTGAAAAAAGCCGGTCTTCTTATGGGTATAGAATTAAGGGATCATATTATAATATCGGACAGTAATTATTTTAGTTTTCTTAATAAAAGCATGTTATAATATATTCAAAATGTGAAAGGATAAATCATCATGTCATTATTCGGCAGAGATATAGGTATTGATCTTGGAACAGCCAATACCCTTATATATGAAAGAGGCAAAGGGATTATTTTAAGAGAGCCGTCAGTTGTCGCGATCGATACCAAAACGAGAAGGGTCGTTGCAGTCGGAAATGACGCAAGAAATATGCTTGGAAGGACCCCGCAGAATATCACAACTATCAAACCGTTGAAAGACGGAGTGATCGCAGATTACCAGGGTACGCTCGGAATGCTCAAGGAATTTATCAGGAAAGCCATTGGCAGATCGCTTCTGACCAAACCTTCCATGATAATATGCGTTCCTTCAGGCGTTACCAAAGTGGAGAGAAAAGCGGTCATAGAAGCGGGACTGGAAGCAGGTGCAAAAGAAGTCCATGACCCTGAAGAAAGCCTTATGTCCGCAGTCGGAGCAGGTCTTCCTGTTTTCGAACCTACAGGCACGATGATCATAGATATAGGCGGAGGAACTACCGAAGTGGCAGTGATTTCCATGGGAAACGTGGTTCAAAGCACAACAATGAGATCAGCCGGAGATACTTTCGATGAACTTATCACACAATATATAAAGAAGAAATACAGAGTCGTCATTGGAGCAAGAACAGCTGAGGACCTGAAGATATCAATAGGGAACGTGGTACCATTTGACGAACCAAAGACAATGATGATCAGGGGCAGAAATGCCGATCAGGGATTACCGGTCAATCTTGCTGTGAGCAGTGAGGAGATATGTGAAGCCATGCACCCGATAATAACCGAATTACTCGAAGCAATCAGAGCCACGCTGGAACTGACGCCTCCCGAACTTGCTGCCGATGTAATGGCAAACGGCATAGTATTGAGCGGCGGCGGTGCCCTTATATACGGTCTTGACAGGTATCTGAGCGAAAAAACCGGAAATATACCTGTAAGAGTAGCTGACAAACCTCTTGACTGTGTTGCATTAGGTGCAGGAAAAATGCTTGACAATCTGGATTACTTTAAAGGCATCAGAAAAATCTAAGGAGTAAGACTTGAAACTGCTAACGAACAGAAAATTCCAGATAATAATGATTATTTTGGTCTTTGTTGTTGTATGTGTCTTATCCATAAACAGATTCAGCGGTGTAAACATCATAAGAAACATTGTTACGATACCGGTAACATGGATACAGAAGGGCATCAACCGGATAGAGGATTATTTTTCCGAACTGCAATATTCCAGACAGCTGCTTGCTGATGTGCTAAAGGAAAATGAAGAACTGCGTCTGGAAAACGAAATGCTGAAAGAAGAAAGTGCGGTCCTTTCATCTCTTCAGAGTGAGAATGATGTATTACGCAAAGCTCTCGACCTTAAAGATATATTCGCAGGATATGAAATAATCGGCGCAAATATAATGGGGAGCGATCCGGGATCATATGTATATAAATTCAAGATTGATGTCGGAACGGCGGAGAATGTCAAAGAAGACATGGCTGTTGTTGCAGCTAACAACACGCTTTACGGAAGGGTGTACTCAGTAAACTATACTACATCGATAATAGTACCTATAATCGATGAGGATGCAGGTGTCAGCGGGTGGATATCGAAAGAGAATGGCGGTCATGTAAATATTAAGGGAGACATAAGATACAAAGACCTTGGCCTCTGTCTGATAGAGAATGTTTCGAACAGTGTGGTGCTTGAAGTCGGAGATATCGTTGAGACATCCGGTTTTGGCGGTATTTATCCCAAAGGAATACTTGTCGGTAAAATAACGGAAGTATTTTATGATGAGATCTCTATGGAACAGTATGGTATCCTGACGCCGTATGTCGATTTTAATTCGATAAGCTCGGTATTTATATTAATGGAAAAGACGGAGTAAATAATGTATAGCTATAAGTGGTATACTTATGTTCTTATCATTATAAACCTTATACTTGAACCATATATAGAAAAATGGTTTAGTATCGGAACGGCGTATCCCGATGTTTTTCTTATACTTTTTCTTGTGATGTCTATGGGAAAAGTAGATAAACAGGTGCTTATAGTATCCGCGGTTACAGGTTTTATCTATGATATGCTTTACAGTTCATTTCTTGGCCCGATAACCATTCTTTTTATTGCCAGAGCCTTTCTTTTGCTTCTTGTCAGCAAATGGGTAACTAAAGATAACTTGATCGTAATGTCTTTTGCAGGATTCGTACTTGCATTTGTATCAAGGATATACACAATAATTATTTCGGTCGGGATAGTGGATTTTTTCAGCCATATCGGTATGTTTACCGGGAATATCCTGTTCTCTGCGATCTATACCACTTCGGTAATAACATTGATTACTTTCATTATATGGTTAATATATAACTCATCCGGAAGGAGGAGCAAACGCCTGTTGTATGGACACACCGCAAAAGATATTTAAAAACAGATATTTCATATTCGGACTGATCATGGCCATGGTTATGGTCCTTTTCATAAGCAGGCTGTATAAACTGCAGATAATTGATGGAGATCTTTACATCAGCCAGTCCGTTGTACGTATCGAAAGGACATATACGGTCGAAGCTGCAAGGGGAAACATATATGACAGGAACGGAGTGCTCCTTGCATACAACAGAGAATGCAAAAATATATATCTGACTAAAGCATTCAAATCGAGCGACAGCCTGAATCCGGCATTGCTCTGCTTATATGACATATTGGAAACGAACGGCGAAAATTTTCTTGAGAGCCTTAACACTGTCCTTATATATGACGAAGAAAACGATTCTTTTCTATTCAGTAATGACTGGACAGCCGATGACCTTATCAAATGGCAGACAAGGGATGATCTGTTTGCACGAGCCAGATCTGCCGTACAGTATAACGCGGATGACTTCTTCGAATATCTTCGTAAGTATTTCTATGTCGATGAGGAATATTCAAATTCCAATGCTTATAAGATAATATGCATGAGATATGAGATACTCAAAAACCGTTATGAATATAACAACGGATATATGATCATAGCGACAGATATCTCACTAAAGACCGAAGCATATGTCACTGAGAACAGCCATAAACTCGGTGGCGTCATATTCAGAAAAAGCTATGTGAGGGCATATACTGAGGAAGCATCATATGTGGGACATATAGTGGGATATGTCGGACTCGTCACCGATGATGATTTAAAAGCTGATGATACGCTTTCTGATGATTACATGATAGGTAAAATGGGTATCGAACTGTATTGTGAAGACGATTTAAGGGGTAAAGACGGATATGCAGTTGTCGAAACCGATACTGAAGGAAATGTGCTGTCAGTCATTTCCGGTGAAAAACCATCTGACGGTGCGGATATTTATCTCACTATAGACATCGAACTTCAGAAGACAGCTCTTGATGCATTGGATACTACGGTGGCTGAAATTGTGGCAAAAGCTGACGGGACGAAGAATTTCGGCGATGCCAATGCCGCTACTTCGGTAGTTCTTGCTGTTAAGACAGGTGAGATACTCGCATGTGCCAACAATAAATCATTTGATCCTTCTTGGTTCATAAGCACGGATGATGAATCGCAGGCCAAAATGCTTGAAGCTCTGAACGATGAGATAAATTTCCCGATGTACAACAGAGCATTATCCGCAGCATACACGCCGGGCTCTATCATCAAGCCTTTGATAGCGATATCAGCACTCGAAAGCGGTACTATTGATGAAGAGACAAAGCTGGAATGCAAGATGAAAGTAGAGATAGGCGGTAAGCTTTTTACATGTCTTGGATGGCACGGTTCCATTAATGTATCTACCGCCATAGAACAAAGCTGCAATATATTCTTCAATCTGCTCGGAGTGCAGACAGGAATCGATACTATTGATTCCTGGGCGAGAGCTTACGGCCTTGGAGCTGTGACCGGTGTCGATCTGCCAGGGGAAAGCAGCGGTATTTTAAGCAATCCGGAGTATAAGCTGTTAAGGGATAATCTGCCATGGCATATAGCGGATACGGCACAGAGCGCTATAGGGCAGATGTTTTACAATTTTACTCCCATGCAGATAGTGAATTACACCGCTATTCTGGCATCAGGCGGTGAAAAGCACACTCCGCATGTGATACTGAAGATCGTCGATACTGATGACGAGATCATATATAGAGGTGACATATCCTATACGGACGTAGGAGTATCTGACGAAACCGACAGGATAGTACGTGAAGCTATGATAAGAGTGGCACAGCGTGGTACGGCAAGCAGGGTCTTCGAGGATTATCCGATAGCGGTCGCAGCAAAAACAGGTACCGCAGAAACCGGTTATGAGGAGAATTCATCGTCAAACGGTCTGTCGATTGCTTATGCTCCGGCAGATGATCCTGAGATTGCAGTATGCGTGGTCATTGAACACGGAGTCTGGGGATCATATACGGTTCCGGCTATAATGAGGATATTCAATGCCTATTTCAACATAGAGCTTGAACAGGAAATAGTTGATGATACGATCGTTACTAATGAGCAGTGAGGATAAGGTAAAATCATGAAGGGGCTGATACATGTTTATACGGGCGACGGTAAAGGCAAAACGACTGCTTCAGCAGGCATAGCTTTACGCGCTGCCGGGCAGGGGATGAAGGTATTTTTTGTACAGTTTCAGAAAGCTGAAGACAGCGGAGAAATAAAAATGCTCAGGAATATGAACAATGTGGAAGTCTGGTGCATCTGTACTTTTAAAAAGTTTTTCTATTACCTTAATGACAGTGAAAAGAAAAGTTATATTGAAGAACATGCAAAAGCATGGGAGAAACTGACCGAAACGATCAAAGCGGAACCTTCGAAATACGATGTCCTTATACTTGATGAAGCATTAGGAGCAGTATCGATAGGAGCTCTTGATGAGCATGAGATACTGGATTTTCTTAAAAATAAACCGGAACACCTCGAAGTCATACTTAACGGCAGGAATGCATCACATGATATGATGGAAGCAGCGGATTATGTATCGGATATAAGGAGCATAAAGCATCCTTTCGATCAGGGACTGTCAGCAAGAAAAGGCATAGAATATTAACGTTATTTTGTATCCCAGCGCTTAAAAACTGTAAGCATATTTTCATAAGGGTCAAAAGCATTCCATTCGCACTGGGCGATCGCGCCGGTGCGTTTTTTATTCTTCTTGATGACCGCATCAGCAACTCTGTCCACTGCTTTTTCCACATCGCGTGTCGTCCCAAAAGGCAGCACTGTCTGCCTGTCTATCTCACCCCAGAAACATATCTTGTCACCGTACAGATCGACAAGTTTCTCTATATCCATACAGAAAAGCTGCGAATTGATCGCATCCACTCCGATCTCAACGAGGTCAGGATAAATGGATTCTATGAATCCGTCTGAATGAAAGAACACGAATTTTCCCTTTGAATGGGCCATATCGCAGTATTCCTTATATAAAGGTTTGAAGAGCTGCCTCCATAACACAGGTGAGATCAGAAGCGATATCTGCGTTCCCCAGTCATCCATGAAAGAAAATGCGTCACATGCCGTATCTGTCACTATGTCAAGTTCTCGAAGATAGAATTCATGGAGCATCCTTATAAGCTGCTCAACTCTTGGTTCTCCTGATGCAAGATCACAGAAAAGGTCTTCTGTGCCTCTCATGAACTGCATACGCTCGAAAGGACGTATATGTGTGTTAGCTATCATGAATCTGCTGCTTTTTTTACACTGTTCGCTTACAGCGTTCTTATCTATACTCTCAAGTATCTCATTAGGCATACGATAACTGTCAAGAGCATCAAAATCTGCAAATATAGCTTTTTTGACTTCTCCGACAACACCTTCCTCAGCAACATCGAAAGTACAGCCAAATTCATCAGTATACCCCGGCATGCGGTAACTGCTGCCTTTTTGGTATCTGCTTTGTGCAAATCCTATGTCAGGATTGCCTATATCGAACTCGATTTTAGAACACAGATCGCGGTACTGTTCTTTTTTAAATACATTTATATTCGGCAGAGTCCATAAAGTACGCGGAAATCTGTCGATCTCATTATGCTTCAAAACATTTATAACACGTGTGCGTGGATCCATTCATTTACCTCCGGTAATATAGAATATAATGATATACTTTTACTTCTTGTCCCATTGCCTGAATACGGCAAGTATGTTTTCATACGGGTCAAATGCGTTCCATGTGCACTGGGCTATCGCACCGGTACGTTTCCCGTTCTTTTTAATGACAGAATCAGCTATGCGGTCGACTTCACGTTCAATATCAGTTACTGAACCGAAGGGGATAGTGTGCTGCCTGTCCGGTTCTCCCCAGAAACATATTTTATCGCCATATAAGTCTGCTATCTTTTCGATGTTCATACATGTGAGCTGGGAATTGATGACATCGACACCTATTTCGACCAGATCAGGATATATTTCCTCTATAAATCCATCCGTATGGAAGAATGCGTATTTGCCCTTTGAATGAGCCATATCCACATAATCCTTATACAGAGGTTTGAAGAGTTGTCTCCATAATTTAGGTGATATGAGAAGGGATATCTGAGAACCCCAGTCATCCATAAATGTAAATCCGTCTATCGCGGCATCTGTGATGATATCCAGTTCCTTGAGATAAAAATCATGCAGAAGAGCTATGAGCTTCTCTACCTTAGGTTCGCCAGCTGCCAGATCACAGAAAAGATCCTCAGTGCCTCTCATGAACTGTATCCTTTCAAAGGGTCTGATATGTGTACCTGCTACCATAAATTTACTGCTTTTTTTACATTGCTCACTGACAGCATCCTTGTTTATCCCCTTGATGATCTCATATGGCATCTTATAACTGTCCAGCATATCGAAATCTTCAAACATGGCTTTCTTGACTTCACCGACTACTCCATCCTCACCGACATCGAATGTGCATCCGAATTCATCGGTATAGCTGCCTATCCTGTCAGGTATGCCTTTTTCGTATCCGCTTTTCATATATCCCATTCTGGGGTGTCCGATATCTATCTCATACCTGGAAAGAAAATCATTGTAAAGGTCATTTTTCAGCAGGCTGACATTCGGCCATGTCCACACATCGCGAGGGAAACGGTCTATGACTTTATGCTCTATTACATTTATCATGCGCTGGCGGGAATCCATTTACGATACCTCCATAATATACTTGCAAAAGTATACCATATCAGACAGCTGATTTTAATATGATATATGGAATTTTCATGTAAATGTACGGATTTTGGCAACTTTACATCAACGTACCGATGATATACAATTAACAGCACAGGGGTTGTGACATGATAAGGATTTCAAATTGTTGGGAAGATTATGAACTGCTTGAAACAGGAAACCAGGAAAAAACAGAAAGATGGGGCAACATCATATTAAGAAGGCCTGATCCGCAATGCATATGGCCTTATACCGGTAAGCAGAGCATGGTCATTCACGGGCTTTATACAAGGTCAGATACAGGCGGAGGATCATGGGAATGGTATAAGAACATACCCGGCAGGTGGCAGATAGCATACAGAGATCTGAAATTCTGGATCGAACCTACGGGATTCAAGCATACGGGATTATTTCCCGAACAGGCTGTCAACTGGGATTTCCTTATAGATAAGATAAAGGGCGAGATATCGAATACAAAGAAGCCTGTCAGTGTGTTGAATCTCTTTGCATATACGGGCGGAGCCACTGTTGCCTGCGCATATGCAGGAGCATCTGTTTGCCATGTGGACGCGTCCAAAGGTATGGTGACCCGTGCAAAAGAGAATGCTCAATTATCAGGTCTGGCCAATGCGAAGATACGGTATATAGTTGATGATGTAGTGAAATTCGTTAAAAGGGAAATCAACAGGAACAATAAATATGATGTTATAATAATGGATCCCCCATCATATGGAAGAGGCCCGAAAGGGGAGATGTGGCAGATCGAGGACAGCCTGTACAGCCTTGTCGGATTATGCTCTTCGGTACTGAGTGACGATCCCTTAGCCTTTCTTGTTAATTCATATGCTTCAGATATATCCATGACAGCCGTGAAAAATGTACTTGACCTTACTGTGGGAAAGAAATACGGCGGATCGACGGAATGTTACGAGCTTGGGCTGCAACAGTCAGGGAACAATCTGGTGATGCCTTGCGGGTATACGGCAAGATGGGAGAAAAAATGAAGGTACTTTATGAAGATAACCATATAATAGTCGTAGTCAAGAAACCTGATCAGCCCGTAATGGAGGATGAATCGAAGGATCCTGACCTTCTGAACGAAGTGAAGGAATATATCAGGGTAAAGTACGAAAAGCCCGGAAACGTCTTTGTAGGGCTGGTACACCGGCTTGACAGACCTGTGGGCGGAGTAATGGTTTTTGCAAAAACCTCGAAAGCAGCTTCGAGACTGAGCGAAAGCATGCGTAACAATGACTTTGATAAAAAGTACTATGCGATAGTTGACGGCATCCCACAAGAGAAAAAGGGGACCATCGAAAGCTTCCTTTATAAAGACGAAGAGAGAAATACATCATATATATGCGACAAAAGCAAACCCGGATCAAAGTATGCGAAACTGCATTATAAAGTTATAGAAAAGTCAAATAACATGGCTTTACTGGATATAGATCTTGAAACAGGACGGCATCATCAGATACGTGTACAGCTCGCTTCCATAGGTACTCCTATATATGGCGATATGAGATACGGAAATGCTGAAAAAGGGCATATAGCCCTTTTTGCATACAGTCTTTGTATCATCCATCCCATTACAAAGGAGACCATGGAGTTCCATGAACAGCCTGATTACGATATTTCTCCCTGGCCTCTGTTCAAATAATCTATCCTCTTTTGCACGTCATCTTCGGTTATTGCCGAAAGACCTGTGAATTGTTTGGTAAGAGCCTGCTTCAGATATCTTATTGCTTCATCGAACTGGCCTTCAGCTAAAACCACCATTGCTGCGTTATAATATGCTTCAGGGAAATTAACGGGTTCTCCCAATAACTCCTCATACATTCTTTTTGCTCTGTCTTTATCTCCCAGCAGATGATATGTGTATGCAAGATTGTCTTTTATACCCTTGCTTTTTGAGTTATATTTATATGCTTTTGTATTTACTGCCAGTGCTTTATCAAGATCATCTGAAAATGTAAGTATAGTGCCGAAGCTCAGGTAAATACTCGTAGATTCGAAGTTTTTGGTTATTTCATCAAAGATCGCGATCGCCTCATTTATCCTGTTCAGCTTCCATAGGCATAATGCTTTATTTGAATGAAATGCGATATATTGATCCTCATCCATTTCCCTTGATCCGTTTTCCGATATGATCTCCATTGCCTTTTCATATTTGCCTGCTTTTAAAAGCATGAATATGAATATGCTCGCTGTATCGATAGAAGATCTTTTTAATTTATATGCCTTATATGCAGGATGAAGGGCTTTTTCATTATCGCCTTTTTTATCGAAATATCCTGCGGATATCAGCATCAGGTTTTCCAGTTTTATAAGTATAAAAACTGCTATATATATGACTAATGTCACTCCGAAAAGTATCCAGTTCGCTGTAAATGCAAACACCGCTACAGTTATCGGGAATAAACCGAAAAGCAAAATGTTGAGAAGCAGTGCCTTGGTTTTCTTATTTTTCATTATTCTCCTGTTTAACATATCCGCATGCTGCACCGATAAATGCCTTCATCAGAGGATGCGGATTCGTAGGCCTTGACTTGAATTCCGGCTGGAACTGAGTCAGGATGTAGAAAGGATGATCAAGAAGCTCCATTGCATCTATCAGATCGTTGTGCATACCGCAGACCTTCAGTCCTTTTTCGCTCATCCTTTCCGTATACTCCGGATTGATCTCATATCTGTGCTTATGACGTTCGGTTATGGCATTCTGGCCGGCATATATCCTGGCCATCATCGTATTCCTGACCGGTTCAAATGAATATCCTCCGAGCCTGACTTCGTCATTAAGATCATCGACTGCTTTAAATTCCGTGTATTTGTCGAATTCGGTGCTGTTTGCTTTGTACAATCCTAAAACATTCCGTGAAAACTCAATGACGGCAGTCTGCATTCCAAGACAGAAACCCATATAAGGTATCTTGTGCTCTCTTGCGTATTCCGCTACCAGGATCATGCCTTCTATGCCGCTGTCGCCAAATCCCGCCGGAACAAGTATGCCGGATACATCCGAGAAGGTTTCAGCCATATTTTCCCTGGTCACATCTATGGGATCGACCCATTTTATCTCTACTGCGCAGTGATTGAAAAATCCGCCGTGTTTTAAAGCTTCACAGACGGAAAGATATGATTCATGGAAAGTAACGAACTGTCCTACAAGCGCTATCCTGATTTTTCTCTGCGGATTATGTATTTCATATATGACTTTGTTCCAATCAGCAAGATCCAGGCTGTGATTCTTCATGTTAAGCTTTTTGACTACCATATTTGCTATACCCTCATTTGCAAGAAGGACCGGTATCTCATAAATGCTTTCCGCATCAATGTTTTCTATAACACAGTCAGGATCAACATCACAGAACATCGATATCTTATCTTTTATAGATCTTGAAATATGTTTTTCTGATCTGCATACAATGATATCCGGCTGTATGCCTATGCTTCTGAGTTCTTTTACAGAATGCTGCGTGGGTTTCGTCTTAAGCTCATCAGATATTTTTAAATAGGGGAGAAGTGTAACATGTACATAGAGAACATTTTCATGTCCTTTTTCAAGACCGACCTGACGTATCGCTTCAAGGAATGGCTGTGATTCGATGTCTCCTACTGTTCCGCCGATTTCGGTGATGGCTATTTGCGCATCTTTGTCTTCGGCATTTTTATATATCAAACTTTTTATCTCGTTAGTGATGTGGGGAATGACCTGAATGGTCCCCCCGTTGTAAGCTCCCGCGAACTCTCTCTTTCTGATCGTATTATATATTTTTCCTGCAGTAAAACTGCTTAAGTGATCAAGATCTTCATCAATGAAGCGTTCATAATGACCTAAGTCCAGGTCTGTTTCTATGCCATCTTCCGTTAAATATACTTCACCATGCTGATAAGGACTCATGATCCCGGGGTCGACATTTATGTATGGATCAAATTTCTGGATCGCAATTCTGTAACCCATATTTTTTAATAGTCTGCCTAAAGAAGCGGCTGTTATCCCCTTACCTAATCCGGATACAACACCGCCTGTTACGAATATGTATTTTGTTGACATTTTCCACCCCTTATGGTTTTTTATATTTTACATCAGAAAGTGATTTAATGTCAATGGTTTAGCGTGATATTACAGTAAAAAAGTGTGCTTAAAAAATGTCTGATGTTGACTGTGAAGCTTTATAAATATAGAATGTGCATATATCAT
>JBAYNV010000034.1:0-15591 GCA_041678685.1 Clostridia bacterium | reverse complement strand
TCCGACCGTTTTCTTCCGGATAAGGCGATAGATCTTGTAGATGAGGCATGTGCCATGATAAGGACGGAAATGGATTCCATGCCAATAGAACTCGATGAGATATCAAGAAAGATCATGCAGGCGGAGATAGAGGAAGCGGCTCTTAAAAAAGAAAAAGACAAGCTGTCTTTGGAGCACCTGGCAGGCATACAGAAGGAACTAGCCACAATGCGTGAAAGTTTTAAAGAGATGAAGGCAAAATGGGAGAACGAGAAATCCGACATCAATAAAGTTCAGAAGCTGCGTGAGGAAATAGAGCAGGTCAATTCCGAGATAGAAAAAGCACAGCGTGTTTATGATCTGAACAAAGCGGCAGAACTCAAGTATGGAAAACTCCCCGCTCTTTTAAAACAACTTGAAGCAGAAGAAAAGATAGCGGAAAAAGCGGAAGGAAAAAGAACGCTTCTTCGGGATAAGGTCACCGATGAGGAAATAGCCATGATCGTGGCACGCTGGACAGGCATACCGGTCGAAAGACTGATAGAAAGCGAGAGAGCAAAATTACTGGGTCTTGAGGATCTCTTGCATAAGCGCGTGATAGGGCAGGATGAAGCAGTACAAAGAGTATCTGAAGCCATCATACGTTCACGTGCAGGAATACAGAATCCTAACAGGCCAATAGGCTCATTCCTGTTCCTTGGACCGACAGGCGTGGGGAAGACCGAACTGGCAAAAGCTCTTGCGCAGGCCTTATTTGACGATGAAAAGAATATAGTGCGTATAGATATGAGCGAATACATGGAAAAGTTTTCCGTAAGCAGACTGATCGGAGCACCTCCGGGATATGTGGGTTATGAAGAAGGCGGGCAGCTCACCGAAGCCGTAAGGCGCAGGCCTTATGCAGTAGTGCTTTTTGATGAAATAGAAAAGGCGCATCCGGATGTATTCAATATATTGCTTCAGGTGCTTGATGACGGCCGCATCACCGATTCACAGGGAAGAACGGTGGACTTTAAGAATACGATCATAATCCTTACATCGAACCTGGGTACTCAATATATCCTTGAAGGTCTGACAGAAGACAATCAGATTTCTTTAAAAGCAAAAGCTGAGGTCGAAGCACTCTTAAAACAGCAGTTCAGACCTGAATTCCTCAACCGTCTCGATGAGATAGTGTTCTATAAACCGTTATCAAAAACAGAGATATTCAGGATAGTGGATCTTATGATCGTCGATCTGGGGAAGAGGCTTAATGATAAGCAGCTTTCACTTACCGTTACGGATAAGGCCAAGGAATACATAGTCGAACAGGGATATGACGTGACATACGGAGCAAGGCCGCTTAAGAGATTCATACAGAGCAGGATAGAAACGCTTATAGCGCGTATGATCATAGCTAAGGATCTTGAACCTAATACGGATCTGTTTGTGGATTATGACGGGAAGGAACTGGTCATATCCTGATACCGCTTTCCTTTGCTATGTCTTGAAACAGAGAAATGACTGCCTCTGTTTTTTCCTTTTGCGATTTATCCCTTTTGCTTATATCTTTCTCTATCCGGTCCATGATATAACGAAGGACTTCGATGGGGAGGAAATTGACCGCCCTGCAGTAGAAGCTCTTCTGCCTTCCGTTGTTATAACTGTCTATAAGGAACTCAGCGATCTGAGTCTTCGCGTCCAGTTCCTCTTTGTATTTCTCAATACCGTATTTTTGAGCCTTGTCAAAGTCTTTAAGTACATTGCGGTGCGATATATATGAATCAGCATCGGAGAGATGTTCAAATTTCTTACACGGATATGATGAACATAGAAAACAGTATTCTACATTGTCATGTTTTCTGTTACATGTTGCTACAGAGCATGTGGGATGCTTCTGCGAAAAACCGTTTCCTCCGCATCCGGGACACCTGGAAATACCGTCAGTCTGATGATGCGTGCAAAGACCGCAATTAAGGCCGCATAATGAAAATAGCGGATAATCTCTTTTAAATTCTTTCATTTTTTATCCTTGTCCGAAAGTATATGTTGAGCGTCACAGAAAGGCTTGTTTTTGGATCTTCCGCATCTGCATAAAGTGACTCTGTTTCTTATCTCATAAACCGTACCGTCAGTGGATTCTATCGGTATGCCGCCTTTGACGGAAACAGGACCGGCGGCATTGTTCACGGGGTCCAAAAGTATCTCAATGGAAGGGATATATTTATTTTCAAATCTATGGCCGTCCTTGTCCACAGCGGTCAGTCTTCCTGAAGGACAT
Source organism: Clostridia bacterium (assembly GCA_041678685.1). Lineage (GTDB taxonomy): Bacteria > Bacillota > Clostridia > DUPQ01 > DUPQ01 > DUPQ01. The sequence continues at coordinate 13,352 of JBAYNV010000034.1, read as the reverse complement.
TCGCTTGCGGCGATAATGGCTTCATTCTTAAGTTTTGGATCGTCGGATCTTTCCGTAAGCTCCCAGGCATTACTTCCGTTTCTGTGGCAGAATCTGGCAAAAGCGCATCTTCCGTCATCATACAGGTCAAGAGCCGGACCTGTTACTTCACATCTTGCTCTATGTGCATATGTCTGCCGTGAGCATGTTTCCTGTCCTTTGAAATGCTCCTGTATATGAGATCCGTCACAGAAAGGAGGAGTCTTTGTGTGCCCGCATCTGCATAAAGCATAGGATGCTTTCAAAGGCAGTATGCGGCCGTCTTCCAGTGCATAATGTCCGTCTCTTTCTGTGATTATTTTTTCAGAAAGAGGCACATTCCCGGTAACAAGATACGGACCGTCTTTCACTATTTTTATCTTCTGCTCTGTCATGACAGCACCTCGTGTATTCATATTATACTATATCTGCCATCCGTATTTGCCTTTCAGTTCAACGAAGATGACTTTATTCACTGTCTCGCGGCTTATCTTCCCGGACTCATCCTTTTTTATAAGTAAAAGATCCTGGTTATATCTTTCACCTACCGGTATCATCATGCGTCCGTTAAGACTTAATTGCTCAACGAGCTCTTCCGGTACCTGTCTTGCAGCGGCAGTGACCATTATCCTGTCATATGGAGCATATAAAGGCCATCCGGCGCTTCCGTCTCCGATCAGGTATTCAATGTTTCCGTAACCCAGTTTATCCAGCCTTTTTCTTGCGGATACGGACAGTTCACTGATCTTTTCCACTGTGAATACGTGGTCAGAGAATTCCGCGAGTAAAGCGGTCTGATATCCTGAACCCGTGCCTATCTCGAGGGTCCTGCAGTTCTTATCGGGAGCAAGGCATAAAGTCATCTGAAGAACGAGACTGGGCTGCGAGATTGTCTGCCCGTGACCTATTGGCAGGGCTTCGTCATAATGCGCAAACGGTTTGGATCCATTATCTATGAAATGTGCACGGTCAAGCTGTTTGTAGAACTTGTATATAGATGTTTCATCCATAACATTTACTCTGATAAGCCCAGGCTCTTGTTTATAAATCCAATTTTTTTCTGTATATACTGATCCATATCAGGTCCTGACGTGATACCGTGTGTCGCTCCTCTAAACAGCCAGTATTCTTTGTCTGCGCTGCAGCTGTCAAAAAGGCGTTCTGACATTTCAGCAGAAGCGAAATCATCCTTTGTCCCATGTACGAACAGGGTCGGTGTTTTAGATCCGGCAACTTGCCAAAGAGGCGTGTATTCGCTGAATGTATACCCAATGATCATCCTGCACCATAATTCCATGAACCAGATGACAGATCTTCGTATGAAGAGGGGCTGTATACTGAGTCTATAGATAAGCAGATCCTTTATTGAAGTATATGCGCCATCGCTTATTATCGCTTTTACCGAAGAGGGAAGTGCCGGATCGCCGCTCAATGCCAATGCTGCAGCCCCACCCATCGAAAAGCCGTCAAGCACGTATACCGTTTCAGCTTTGGATATAGACTTAAGGTGATCTATCCATGCTATGATATCTGATCTGTCTGTCACTCCCATCCCGATATACCTGCCTTCGCTTTTACCGTGTGATCGCAGGTCAGGCACAAACACCGAATAGCCTTTGTTATAGTAAGCAACGGCATCGCTCATCATGCTTATGGACTCGTCCTGCCATCCGTGCAGGAGGATCACGGTAACCGGGTATTCTGTAGGAAGATAATATCCTCTTAGCTTAAGCCCGCCATTTTCGATTTCAAGCGGCACAGGAGAATAGTTCATGAACTGTTCCGCTCCGAAAAGATAATGCCTGTTCCTATAAAGACGCTTATGGGGATTCATGAAGAAGTTTCTGAATATCCTATATGATAAATACATCATGATCGAGAAGAGCAACGCTAATGGAATAAAAATATACAGCCACATGCAAGCCTCCTGATAACCTGTTATCAACATATTATCATATTTCAGTCAAATATACCCGATTTATGATCGTTCACTGAGGATCTTCATAAGTTTTGATAATGTTTTCAGCGATTTCCCTGCGTTTTACGCATTTATCCATTGCCTGTTTTTCTATGTAACGATGGGCCTGGATCTCGCTCATTTTATATTGCTCGATCAAAAGGAGTTTTGCTCTGTTGATGATCCTGATATCGTCAATCTTGTTTTCAAGATCGAAAGTCCTTTCCTGCAGAGCTTTTAATTTCACTTTAGTCGCAACGAGCAGACTGATCGACTGCATGATAGTCTGTTTTGAAATAGGTTTTGGCAATGTAAGGATACCGTAATCTTCTGTCTTGTATGTTATCTGTTCATACATTTCGCTCTTTACAAACAGCAATACTCCCATGGATTCGTTTTGCGATATATCCAGCGCGAGCTGTACGCCGAAATCATCAGGTAACGGCGTATTTATGATGACCATATCTGTCGGGTTGTTGACAAGCATCCTCTTTGCTTCTCCTGCATTGAAAGCGTATGTTATGGGCGCAAACTGTAAACACGGCAGAAATTCAACGAACATTTCTGCGCCTTTTTTTGATCCGGAAACTATAAGCACGCTTGTCTGTGCTTTACCCGCTAACATAAGCTTCCTCCTTTCAATACAGGTCCACGAAATCATCCGGAAGAATGGATGCGATGAACGCGCTGTTTTTTGCTTCTTTTATTGCTTCACCCAGACTTACCGGCAGACATGCAAGTTTATCTGTAATGCTTTTGTCAGCGGTGAACAGATTTATATTGGTAGGTGCCTCAGTTTTCAGACAACGTGTTATACCGTCGAGACCTGCGTATATCAGTATGGAATATGCTATATACGGATTTGTCATAGGATCAGGAGAGCGCAGTTCGATACGCCGGTATTCGCCTTTTGCCGCAGGGATACGTATCAGTTGCGAACGGTTCTGCTCCGACCAGGTGATGTATTTAGGGGCTTTGTTCCCGCCAAGGCGCTCATATGAATTTTCACAGGGGTTTAAAAATACTGTCATCTCCCGTATATGCTCAAGTATTCCCGCTATAAAACTGTCTGTATGATCGGTTTTATCTTCGCTTGTGACAGATATGTTTATATGCATCCCGTTCCCGCTTTTGCCTGTTAGGGGCTTCGGTGAGAAATTGGCATACAGGCCGTTACGCATGGCTATCGTCTTAACGACCATCTTGAATGTAGTAGCGTTATCCGCTGCCGTTAAAGCATCGCTGTATCGAAAATCGATCTCGTTCTGACCGGGGCCTTCCTCGTGATGCGATCTTTCAGGTTTTATATTCATCTCACTTAATGTCAGGCATATTTCGCGGCGTACGTTTTCGCCTTTATCATCCGGCGCGATATCCATGTATCCGGCATAATCGAACGGGATATCGGTAGGTTCACCTGTTTCATCTGTCTTGAACAGGTAAAATTCAAATTCCGCACCGAAGTTGCAGGATATGCCCTTTGACTTTGCAGCTGCCACTGCCTGCTTTAAAATATACCGCCCGTCTTTTTCAAACTGCCTGCCGTCAGGATACCTGATATCGCAGAACATCCTTACCACTCTTCCAGTTGCGGGACGCCAGGGCAGAACAGACAGTGTGGACGGATCAGGATGCAGAAACAGATCGGATGTCACCTGTGCATTGAAACCTTCGACCGCGGATGCGTCAAAAGATATACCGTCAGTAAAAGCCCTGTATAATTCATTGGGCATAATGGAAATATTTTTCTGCCTGCCAAAAACATCGCAGAATGCCAGACGGATGAATTTTACATCCTCGTCATTTACAAAAGTGATCACTTTATCGAAATCATACATTGCAATTCCTCCTCATATGCGGTCATTTGGCTTCCGTATTACCGCTTGTTTGAATAATAAATAAAGGCACCCATTTTGCAGGGAACAGATCCTGTAAATGAACGCCTTTGCTCATGCTGTCATTATATTTTAGCCTGACCTTTTTTGTCAACGTATATTACCAAAAAAGGTATTGACAAAATATATTTGCACGCATAAAATGTTTACATTGAAAACGGCAAAGGTGTCGCAGATTTAAATTTGTGACGCCTTTGCTTTTTTTTATAGATTTTTTCAGATAAGGGGTGAAAAATATATGAGTGCAGTATCGGAATTATTCGGTTCAATGGTATTCAATGACACAGTAATGAAAGAACGTCTGCCAAAGGAAACATACAGACAGCTGCTGGAGACCACAAGGAACGGGCATCATCTGGATATAAATGTTGCGACCTTCATCGCCAATTGCATGAAAGACTGGGCAATTGAAAAGGGAGCTACGCATTTTACGCACTGGTTCCAGCCTATGACCGGTATAACGGCTGAAAAACATGACAGCTTCATAGCTCCGTCTGCTGACGGTAAGATAATGATGGAGTTTTCCGGCAAGGAATTGGTACAGGGAGAGCCGGATGCGTCCAGTTTCCCGTCAGGAGGATTGCGCTCCACTTTTGAAGCGAGAGGGTATACTGCGTGGGATCCTACCTCATATGCCTTTATAAAAGACGGAGTGCTGTGTATACCTACAGCCTTCTGTTCGTACAGCGGGGAAGCGCTGGACAAGAAGACACCACTGCTCCGCTCGATGGAAGCCATAAACAGGCAGGCCTTAAGAGTACTAAAGCTGTTTGGGAATGAAACAGTGACGTCGGTCAAGACGACTGTCGGCCCTGAGCAGGAATACTTTTTGGTTGAAAGGGAGCTGTTTGATAAAAGAGAAGACCTGATCTTCACGGGCCGTACCCTGTTCGGTGCAAAACCTCCGAAAGGACAGGAACTTGAAGATCATTATTTCGGTTCGATAAAACCGCGTGTTTCGGCATTCATGAAGGAACTGAACGAGGAATTATGGAAACTCGGTATTTTTGCCAAGACAGAGCACAATGAAGTCGCTCCTTCGCAGCACGAACTGGCTCCCATATACACCACGACGAATATAGCGGCGGATCACAATCAGCTTACAATGGAGATGATGCAGAAGATCGCAAAGAAGCACGGTATGGTATGTCTGCTTCATGAAAAACCGTTTGAAGGAGTCAACGGAAGCGGCAAGCACAATAACTGGTCTATTTCCACAAATACGGGAGTAAATCTGTTGGAACCGGGAGACACGCCTGCGGAAAATGCTCAGTTCCTGCTATTTCTGTGCGTAATAATCAAAGCAGTCGATGAATATCAGGATCTGCTTCGCATATCAGTAGCGAGCGCAGGTAATGATCACAGGCTCGGAGCAAATGAAGCGCCTCCTGCAGTCGTATCGATATTCCTTGGCACAGAGCTTACCGACATACTGAATGCCATAGAAGATGGCACGCATCGCGGTAATAAAGAGAAAGAACAGCTGAAGATTGGCGTGCATATACTTCCAAGGTTCATGAAGGATACGACAGACCGTAACCGTACTTCACCGTTTGCTTTTACCGGGAACAAGTTCGAATTCCGTATGGTCGGTTCAAGCGCTTCCATCTCAGATGCAAATACGATCCTAAATACCGCCGTGGCAGAGGAATTAAAGCAGTTTGCAGACATATTGAGCGTTGCAGGGGATTTTACAGGCGCAATGAACGATCTGATAAAGAAGACGGTAAAAGAACACAAGCGTATCATTTTCAACGGGAACGGATACGACGATAATTGGATAAAAGAAGCGGAAAAACGCGGGCTTTTAAATTTGAAATGCACCCCGGAATGCCTGCCGTATTTAATAAACGAGAAGAACATCTCTTTATTCACATCGCACAAGGTGTTAAGTGAAACCGAACTGCATTCTAGATATGAGATCATGCTGGAAAATTACAGTAAGGTCATAAACATTGAAGCACTGACTATGATCGATATGGTCAGTAAAGATATATTGCCTGCATTGTCCTCTTATACAAAAGAGTTGAGCGAATCGGTAATGATGAAAAAGGCGATGCTTCAGTCTGTCGACTGTAAGTATGAAGAAACAGTGACAGAGAAATTGTCCTCACTGACAGGCCTGATCTACCGACGGATGAATGCTCTTGATAGTGCATTGAAGAGAGTGAAGAAAATCACTGACAGTCTGGAAAATGCTGATGCCTGCTGTAAGACAGTCACGGTAAAAATGCAGGAACTTCGTGAAGCAGTGGATGAAGCGGAAAGCATGACAGCAAAAAAATGCTGGCCGTATCCCGTATACAGCGATCTGCTGTTCAGCATATGAAAAAGAAAATCTGTTTACCGATGGTGTTTCTCAATATCACCGCTTTGGTAATCATCCTGGCCGGTGTGGCATTTGGGATACACAGTCTTGTGAATGATGTAAGTTTCACTGTATTGGGAACACAGATCCACGGAGCTGTTTTTGCAGGCGTCATAGCATTCCTTGGCATAAGGTATCTGATCTCAGCCTTGAAATTAATGGCTGAAGTAAAGAAAACAGGGAAGGGATTTTCCTGGAGCAATTTTAAGAAAGACAGGCAGGATAAGTTTATAAAAGCGGAAAAATGATCCGCAGACTTAGGAGGAAGTAAAATTATGAAAGGGTTGAAAAGATTTATAGGGGTTTTATTGATACTGATCATCATTACTTCGGTAATGACGGTAACAGTATCAGCAGAAGGGGAGGATCCGGCAGGTTCCTCATATACCGAAACGACCGGGGAAGAAACTCTCGGCGATGTCGCGGACATTGCGAATAAGGCATATATGGGTTCGAATTATGTATGGGTGATGATATGCGGTTTCCTCATATTTTTCTTCCAGTGCGGATTCGCCATGGTTGAAACAGGCTTCTGCCGAAGAAAGAATGCGGCGCATATTATGACTATGAACTTTATGGTCTTCCTCGTTGGCGCTGTGGGATATTTCCTTGTAGGATTCGCTCTGCAGATGGGAGGTTCAGGTGGTGCCGCTTCTTTGGGTACGGACAGTTCGGTATTAAGTTCAATGCTTTCGATACCGGGTCTTGGCGGTATCATGGGACTGAAAGGCTTTGCTCTGAGCGGGACATATGATGCGGGCATATATGCATTATTCTTCTTTCAGATGGTATTTATGGATACGACCGTAACGATACCAACAGGAGCAATGGCTGAAAGAGTCAAATACTCCGCGGTAGTAATCACATCATTCTTTATCTCAATGATACTGTACCCCCTGTTTGCAAACTGGGTATGGGGCGGAGGATGGCTTTCCACATTAGGAAAGAACTTCGGGATAGGGCACGGAGTTGTAGACTTTGCAGGTTCCGCAGTCGTTCACGCCATGGGTGGAATGATCGCTCTTTCAGGTGCGATAGTCCTCGGGCCAAGGATAGGCAAATACAAAAAGGACGGTACAGTACGAGCTTTCCCAGGGCATGACATACCTATGGCTATAGTAGGAACTATAATACTTTTCTTCTGCTGGTTCGCATTCAACGCAAGTTCAACGATGAATGCATCAGACTTCAGGCTTGCGGTCGTTGCCACAAATACCATGATATCCGGTGCGGTAGGAGGGCTTGTAGCAATGGCATATATGTGGCTTAAATTCGGTAAACCGGATCCGTCCATGACTGCTAACGGAGCTCTTGCAGGATTGGTCGCCATTACGGCTCCCTGTGCATATGTAAACGGTATTGCTGCTCTTGTGATCGGCTTTATAGCCGCGATGCTTGTCTGTATATCGGTGCCTTTTATAGAAAACAAATTAAGAATAGATGATCCTGTCGGCGCTATCTCCGTACACTGCGTGAATGGCGTATGGGGGATCATTGCACTGGGGCTGTTTGCTGATGGCACATACGGTGACGGAGTGAACGGTGTTACAGGCACAGTTAAAGGCCTGCTCTACGGAGACGCTTCACAGCTTCTTGCACAGCTGATTGCCGTAGCGGTGCTGATCATATACGGCTTTGGAGGATCATACCTGTTCTTTAAAGCGCTTGATAAGGTTTGGGGACTTAGGGTGTCACCTGAGGCAGAGCTGGACGGATTGGATATTCCCGAAATGGGAGTGCTTGCATATCCCGACAGCCAGATCATAAGGTCGGAACTGGATTATGACTCTGACGACAATGCTCCGATCAGGCAACTTGCCAGATTCAAGGGAACTACTGTGAAAAAGCCGTATATCCCTTCATCCTATATCGACAGGGCTATACCTGTAGAAGTGGTCACAAAGCATATGTCATCGGTTACTGCAGGCGTGAAAATGACAAAGATAGATATAATCACCAAACAAAGCAAATTTGAAGCTTTAAAAGAAGCATTGAACGAAATAGGCGTGAGCGGCATGACAGTGACGCAGGTCCTTGGTTGTGGAATGCAGAAGGGCAAGACCGAATATTACCGTGGCGTGGAAAAAGAGATCAACCTTCTTCCTAAAGTACAGGTGGAAGTCGTAGTGGCCAAAGTGCCTGTGAGAACAGTCATCGAAACAGCCAGAAAAACTCTTTATACAGGTAATATAGGCGATGGAAAGATCTTTGTATATGATGTCGAGAATGTTGTAAAAGTGCGTACCGGAGAAGAAGGATATGACGCGCTTCAGGATGTTGAGTGACAGAGAGGAATATATATGTGTTCAATCATGGGATTCTGCGGTAATGATATCACCCGCCCGGAATTTAAAAAATACTTTGACCGTACGATATCGAGAGGACCCGATGCCAGCCGGATAGTAAATACCGGCTGCGGGTATCTGGGTTTCCACCGCTTGGCTATAATGGGGCTTCAGAAGGAAGGCATGCAGCCTTTCACCCTTGACGGACATTATCTGGTCTGCAATGGGGAAATATATGGATTCCGCGCCATAAAAGCCGGTCTTCTTGAAAAAGGTTATACATTCAAAAGCGGATCCGATTGCGAGATACTGCTTCCTATGTACTTTGAGTACGGTCTGGACATGTTCAGAATGTTAGACTCGGAATTTGCCATGATCCTGTACGATGCAAAAAAGGATTCATATGTAGCTGCACGTGATCCGATAGGAATACGCCCGTTGTTTTACGGTTATAGCGATATAGGCACCATAATGTTTGCCAGTGAGGCAAAGAACCTCATTGGGCTGACCGGCAGAGTAATGCCATTCCCCCCGGGACACTATTATGCTGACGGTAAATTCATTTGCTACTGTGATATAACAGAAGTGAAGACTGTGATTTGTGACGATATAGATATGGTATGTAAAAGCATCCATGACAAACTGGCAGCAGGCATCGTAAAAAGACTTGATTCCGACGTTCCTGTAGGATTTCTTTTAAGCGGCGGGCTGGACAGTTCACTGGTATGCTCCATTGCCGCTAAGGTACAGAGTAAGCCGATACGTACATTCGCCATAGGTATGACAAATGATGCTATAGACCTTAAATATGCAAAAGTCGTAGCCGACTATATCCACAGCGATCATACAGAAGTGATCATCACAAAAGAGGATGTGCTTGATGCCCTGGAGACTGTCATTTCCATACTGGGTACATACGACATAACCACGATAAGAGCCAGCATAGGCATGTATCTCGTCTGCATGGTGATACATGAAACGACTGATATCCGGGTGCTTCTTACAGGAGAGATCTCGGACGAACTGTTCGGGTATAAGTACACAGACTTTGCACCAAACGCACAGGAATTCCAGCTTGAGTCACAGAAGAGGATACATCAGCTGTATATGTATGATGTACTGCGGGCAGACCGCTGTATTTCCGTCAACTCGCTTGAAGCCCGAGTACCGTTCGGTGATCTGGATTTTGTTAAATATGTAATGGCAATAGATCCCGGCAAAAAGATGAATATATATAACAAAGGCAAATACCTGCTGCGCCTTGCTTTCGAAGGTGACTATCTTCCATATGAGATACTGTACCGTGAAAAAGCAGCCTTCAGCGACGCGATGGGGCATTCTATGGTGGATCATCTGAAAGAATATGCGGATCTTAGCTATACCGACAGGGAATTCGTAACGGGCTGCGAAAAATATGTTTATGCAAAACCTTTTACCAAAGAATCATTGCTGTACCGTGACTTATTTGAAAAATATTATCCCGGTCAGGCGGAAATGGTGGCAGGCTTCTGGATGCCGAACAAGGCATGGAAAGGATGCGATGTCACCGATCCTTCAGCAAGGGTATTATCGAATTACGGGGACAGCGGGAAAATATATGAAAGAGGAGCGGTGCAGACATGACAACCGGAACAGGGCTATATGAATCATCATTTGAACACGATGCATGCGGGATCGGTGCGATCGTAGACATTAAAGGTCATGCTTCCCATAAGATCGTGGATGATGCATTAAAAATAGTGGAAAAACTTGAGCACCGTGCAGGCAAGGATGCTACATGCGAAACAGGCGACGGCGTAGGCATAATGCTTGCCATCTCGCATAAGTTCTTTAACGAAGCGGCTGCAAAGAGGAATATAAAGCTGGGAGGAGAAAGGGATTACGGCGTAGGCATGTTCTTTTTTCCTCAGGATACGGTAAAACGCAATCAGGCCAGAAAAATGTTTGAAAACATAGTAAGGAAAGAAGGCTTAAAGTTTCTGGGCTGGCGTGATGTGCCGGTCAATCCTGTGATATTAGGCGCGAAGGCGCATTCATGCATGCCGTATATAATGCAGTGTTTCATACAGCGGCCGGAAGGCGTGGGAAAGGGGCTGCCCTTTGACCGTAAACTCTATATTGCCCGGCGTTTATTCGAACACATCAATGCCGGTACGTATGTCTGTTCCCTTTCCAGCCGGACTATTGTCTATAAAGGCATGTTTCTTGTACATCAGCTTAGGAAATTTTATCCGGATCTTGAAAGTGAGGACTACGAAACAGCTATTGCGCTTGTCCATTCCCGTTTTTCAACTAATACGGATCCAAGCTGGGAACGTGCGCATCCTAACAGAGTCATACTCCATAACGGTGAAATAAATACCATACGGGGCAATGTGGACCGTATGTTTGCACGTGAAGAAACCATGTCAAGCAGCGTTATGAAAGATAATATGGAAAAGATCCTGCCTGCTATAAATACATCCGGTTCGGATTCAGCAATGCTGGATAATACTTTGGAATTTCTTATCATGAACGGTTTTGATCTGCCATTGGCATTGATGGTCACCATACCGGAGCCCTGGAGGAAAGACAAGAATATAGGGATGATGAAGAAGGATCTGTACAGATATTATTCTACAATGATGGAACCATGGGATGGCCCTGCATCCATCCTGTTTTCAGACGGGGACAAAGTAGGAGCTATCCTTGACCGTAACGGACTGCGCCCGTCACGTTACTGTATAACTACTGATGATATGCTTATACTGTCTTCGGAAGTAGGAGTACTGGACATACCTGCAGAAAAGATCGTAATGAAATCACGCCTTCAGCCGGGGAAGATGCTTCTTGTCGATACCGTAGAGGGAAGGGTCATATCAGATGAAGAGTGCAAGGAATATTATGCAGGCAGGCAGCCTTACGGTGAGTGGCTGGATAGTAACCTGATCGAACTGAAAGATCTTCCGATCCCGAACAAACGCGTGGAAAACCATACTCAAAAGCAGCGTGACCGCCTGTATAAGGCATTCGGATACAGTTATGAGGATGTGAAAAGAGCCATCATACCTATGGCAAAGAATGGTATAGAATCCACTACCTCGATGGGTATAGATATCCCTTTAGCGGTGCTTTCGAATAATCATCAGCCTCTGTTCAACTATTTCAAACAGCTGTTTGCGCAGGTTACCAATCCGCCGCTTGACTGCATACGTGAGGATATAGTCACTGATACTTCCGTTTATGCGGGTTCTGATGGGAATCTTCTCGAGGAAAAAGCGGAAAACTGCACAGTTCTGCAGATCAACAATCCGATCCTTACAAGTCTGGATCTTATGAAAATAAAAAGCATGAAGCACGAAGGCCTGCACGTGGAGACCGTTACTCTTCTGTACTATAAGAACACTTCTCTTGAAAAAGCACTGGAGTCGCTTTTCGTAGCGCTTGACCGTTCGTATCATAATGGCGCGAATATAATCATTTTGTCAGATAAAGGCGTTGACGAGAATCATGTCGCCATCCCGTCTCTGCTTGCAGTTTCAGCTGTTGAACAATATCTGGTACGCACAAAGAAAAGCACCGCGATATCGATCATCCTTGAAAGCGCTGAGCCACGTGATGTGCATCATTTTGCCACACTGTTCGGTTTCGGGGCATGCGCCATAAATCCTTATCTTGCGCAGGAATGCATCGGTGAATGCATCGACCTGGGCATCCTGGATAAAGACTGCAGTACGGCTATCAAAGACTACAATCAGGCGATCCTGCACGGCGTCGTGAAGATCGCATCAAAAATGGGTATATCGACGATACAGTCATACCAGTCATCAAAGATATTTGAAGCCGTAGGTATCAGACAGGACGTGATAGATATGTATTTTACGAACACGGTAAGCCGTATCGGGGGGATAGGTCTGGAGGAAATAAGCGAAGATGTCGAGTACCGGCACAACAAGGCTTTCGATCCTTTAGGTCTGGACATCGATCCGACTCTTGACAGCTCAGGTGCGCATAACCTTCGAAGCGGTGCAGATAAAGAATACCATCTTTATGATCCTAAGACGATCATTGCATTACAGAGGGCAACGCAGAAAGACAGCTATCAGCTGTTCAAAGAGTATACGCATATGGTAGATGATGAAAGCAGACTGCATACATTACGCGGATTACTTGAATTTGCATATAAAAAAGACGGCGGCATACCGATAGAGGATGTCGAGCCTGTCGAAAGCATTGTCAAACGTTTCAAAACGGGAGCCATGTCCTACGGTTCGATTTCTAAGGAAGCACACGAATGCATGGCTATTGCCATGAACAGGATAGGAGGGAAATCCAATTCGGGTGAAGGCGGGGAAATGCCCGAGAGGCTCGGCACCGAACGTTCAAGCGCGATCAAACAGGTGGCTTCAGGCCGCTTCGGAGTGACAAGCGAGTATCTTATAAGTGCAAAGGAAATACAGATCAAAATGGCACAGGGTGCAAAACCCGGGGAAGGAGGGCATCTGCCCGGTGAAAAAGTATATCCATGGATAGCCAAGACACGTTATTCAACACCCGGAGTATGTCTGATCTCTCCTCCTCCGCATCATGATATATACTCAATAGAGGATCTGGCGCAGCTGATATATGATCTTAAAAATGCCAACTGTGATGCGCGTATATCGGTCAAGCTTGTTTCTGAAGCCGGTGTAGGCACTATCGCTGCCGGAGTGGCAAAAGCAGGCGCACAGGTGGTCCTGATATCAGGTTATGACGGGGGAACAGGCGCAGCGCCGCAAAGCTCCATACATAATGCCGGGCTTCCGTGGGAACTGGGATTATCTGAAGCGCATCAGACTCTTATAAGAAAC
>JBAYNV010000033.1:0-16731 GCA_041678685.1 Clostridia bacterium | reverse complement strand
TGGCCAATAATGTTAGACGATGTATCATCAATTCTTAATGAAGTCTCATGTGATAACAGCATAAGCGTGCCTCCTATTAGTATGATTTACTCTGGTGCCCAATATATCTGCGAATATTCTCCTAAGATACCGGGCTCATCGTCTCAACATAATTGGGAAAGTACAAGCACTCATGCTTTGATAAATGCTGTTGCAAATGAACTTGGCCTTTCTGCTTTACCCTATATGCTCGTAAAAAAAAGTATAAATAAAGGAAATATCGCAGTTGTTAAAATAGATAGCTTAAGGTTTGACCGAAAGTTCAATATTATTCATCATAAAAATAAGTTTCTGACAGCATAAGCAAAGGCCTTTATGGACATGTGTAAAAAGGTTAATTGATAATATATTGATAACGCCAAAGTGAAATTAAAACCAGAACGGACTAGCATATAAAAGATCATTGTCACAGAATCAAAACTTGCAGAAGCATAAATGAATTAGAATCCTAAGCAGAATAATGTCATCAATGGTTCATGATGTTAAAGAATTTGTGCAAATCCCAATATGATAAGGATCGGTTAATGCAGATCATGAAGTGATAGTTTTGTAGATATTTCAATTTTCAGTGTGCGCACAATAAAAAATGAAATAGAGCTTGATATTAAGCTGTTGATGATATATAATGTATTTCAAATTAGGGTGTGAGACACCAGATTATTTCATGGGGGAGATACTATGGATATCAAAAGAGACTTTTATTTAAACAAACTGATCCAAAGAGAAGGAAATAGCCTTATTAAAGTTATTACCGGTATTCGCCGGTGTGGCAAGTCATATCTGCTTTTGAATCTCTTTCACAATTATCTTCTTGATAAAGGTATTGATGAAACGCATATAATTGAAGTCGCACTAGATGATCGGGTAAATCTTGACCTTAGAAATCCGGATAACATGCTTAGATATGTAAAAAGCAGGATAACCGATTCCAACAGATTCTACATAATTCTTGACGAGGTACAGCTCATGGACGAGTTTGTTGATGTTCTCAATAGCTTGCTCCATGTTCGTAATGCCGATGTGTATGTTACCGGAAGCAACTCGAAGTTTTTGTCTTATGATATTATTACCGAATTCCGAGGGAGGGGTGATGAAATCCATGTATACCCGCTGAACTTCCGTGAATTTGTTTCTGCCCATACTGGTAATACTGATGAGGCTTGGGACGATTACTACAATTATGGAGGTCTTCCACTTGTCCTTTCTTACCAACAACCTGAAGAAAAACAGGAATATCTGCTATCTTTGATGCAAAAAGTATATATATCAGACATTTTAGAACGCCATAGTATTAGAAACAAAGAAGAATTGGATGAACTAGTTGACATACTGGCTTCCGGTATAGGGTCCTTAACAAATCCTACAAAACTATCCAGAGCATTTCAAAGCTTAAAGAACAAAGCAATCAGTAACAATACGCTTAAGACATATATTGATTATTTGGAAGATGCTTTTCTCATAAGCAAAGTAAAACGATATGATATTAAAGGGAAGAAGTATATTGGATCTCCAATGAAGTACTATTTCGAGGATGTTGGTCTGCGCAACGCAAGACTAAATTTCCGTCAGACTGAAGAAAACCATATCATGGAGAACATCATTTACAATGAGTTACGCTGTCGCGGTTTTCATGTAGACATAGGTATTGTAAATGCATTCGGTAAAAATACATCAAATAAAACCACAAAGACGACTTTGGAAGTGGATTTTGTTGCGACACGCGGAAGCAGAAAGTACTATGTGCAGTCAGCTTTCAATGTCGATAATTCTGATAAAGCAGCACAGGAACAGCGCCCGTTGCAAAAGATCGGTGACTCATTTAAAAAGATCATCGTTGTAAAGGATAATATTAAAATTCACAGAAATGAAGATGGGATCGCTACGATAGGTATTTATAACTTTCTGCTTGATGAAAATAGTCTGGATCTATAAGCTTATTAACTGAGCATTGCTATACATCAGACTTCTTTCTCTTCATGGAAATTTTAACATATCAGGTGTTTACTTTTCGAAAGAGTGTTCTCCACTTATCATCACTGACAAAAAAAGCTCTCTATTTCTGTGTAAATAAATCTTTCTGATGTAATCCGTTTTGCCTGATACGCAACCTCCAGCCCAACTCAGCTGCTATCTTATATAGAAACCGCGGGAAATTAGGAGATACGAAAATATTACCGGTACTTTTTCCTTCGGTCGCATTTTTCGCAAGTGCACGCAATACAAGCGAAGGGTCTTTGCGTGGTCCCTTACCATTTTGAACATTTCTTAGCGATGTAAGCATACCGCCACCGCCTATACCGATACCCTGGCCCCATTTGACACCGGATGCTTCGCTCCAGCGTCTCATCATGTCGAGTGCGTTTTTGGTCTGCTTTCCCTCAAAAAAGCCGGCATTCACGACCGCATATACCTTCAACTCAGGTGGATCACCATTAAAATAGTTTTCGATTTTAACGAGGCTGCGTAAAAGGTGAGAAGGTATGCCATCGACATATAGAGGAAATGCGAATACAAGAATATCCTGTACCGCTAAAGCTTCCAGCTCAGCTGTCGTAATAGAATGAGAAGCGTGAAAAGGAAATTCTGTTATGATCTGTTGGTCAAAATAGCTCTTGAGTTCATCAAGGATGAAACCTGATACACTGGATTTCCCCTTTGGGCTGCCGTTAATGAGCGCGATTTTTAAATTACTCATTTTATCCGCCCTCCAAACGCTTTTGCGTTTTCTTCAAAAAGTACTTCCGTTACTATGCCGTGAAGATTGATAGCGTTAGCTTTCACAAGACTTTTTGCAATGGTCCTGTCCTGTTCAGTCAACCCGCTGCTATAAAAGTATACGCTCATGTTAAGATGCCTGTTATATCTGAGTCTGTGATGCATCTCTCCATTCTTAATTATAAAAAAAGGATGGATATAGGAAATGCTTCTGTCCAGGACATTTTTTACAAACGGGCTGAAACCGCCGTATGTACAGCGGCTTATCAGAATCAGTTCATCACATTTTGACAGAGTTTCACCCATGTTTCCGTAGTTGTCGCGGATCACGCACTGGCCCGGAGTCTTTATCCAGCATCCAAAGCATCCGATACAGGGCTTGATAGAACCGTCATCTGAAATGACGCAGGTATCCTGTTTGGGGAGCAGTACCTCTATCTCCTGCTCGGGGGTCAGATCATGAATGATCAGTTTCATTTGTTCTCCTTTTTTATCTGCGACTTTATACAAACATGATCCTTATTGCGCCGGGTTCACAGTCACGCATATATAACTGGTCCCGTTAAAAGCTATCAGAAGATATGTTCCGTTATCGGAAGGACTGGTGATAGGGGTAAGGTTTCCGTCATTTGAATACAGCCGTACAGCATTTGTCGAAGAATATGAAAGCTCATAACCGCTGGTAGTCTTGACCATGTAATATCCATCATGCGTCATTATATATCCGTTTGAACATATCCAGTCAGATGTCCCGGAAGTCGACAATTTAGGTTGGTTCTGAATAAGTAATCCATCAAATGTCTCCCGTACGATATTAAGATAATAGTTTTCTTCCACTCCTTCTACCAATACTACAGTAGATAATGATAAAGTAGTTCCATCGGCATTCGCGATCCATACTCTGTCACCTATCCCTGTATAATCCGCAGAAGTCAGTCCGCTGCAATATACGGAGAAATCGACTTTCCTTACCAAACGCTGTGCAGCGGTATTGTCGTTTACATGTAATATACCGGGTGCGATTGCAGCTGTCGTATAAGCTTTGAAATTCACGCTTGTAGTTCCGTCTATCTCAGATAATGTTCTGTTAACACTGATGCTCAGAAAATCTGTCGGATTTGTTACTGTTCCCATAATGAACTGAGGGTATATATTGCTTTGATACCACTGTGAAGAACCGACATAAGCGATATCTTCCAACCCGCCATATGCAAAGTCTATAGTGAAGAGCGATTCAGATCCCATCCCGGGGACCTCTCCTTCTTCGGTAAGAGCACGGTTATCCACTGACAGATAGCATATGCCTAAAGATCCGTATGAAGCGCCAAGATAATAAACACCGGGTTCCGTGATAACATAAGTATGGGCGATATAATAATCCTCACCGTACTGTGCGTCACTCAGTGTATAAACAACGCCGTCTATTCTTGCATATGAAGCTCCGCTTGCCTGTGAGCCGTAACGGTTAGGCAGCGGTATCGCAGCTTTTGGTGTCTGCCTTTGCTGTATGAATGTATATGCATAGTTGGCTGCTTCGTCCAGTCCGTCGCCATATGTGCTCAATGCGTTTGCCTGACCATTTTCCAGATCGATATTGGCTACCTTCCACAGCGCCAGATAACGCAGATACTCGGCGTTTAGCAGGTACTGATCAAATTCGGTGGTGGCTATTACGTTTACAAATACCGGGTTATCTGCATTAGCCTCATCGATCACGAAGGAAGAGGAACCTTTCGGTGCATAATATGTGATATCAGCAGGATATTCATCACCTAATTCATCGGTATACATAGTGTTGTGAGTAACAGGTATAAATTCTTCCGATAAAACCTCTGTATCTTCCGTATTAGTGATACCGGCAGAGAAGAATACCGATGAATCTGCGGTCTGTAATATCTGGTTGATGTCATATAATGTCCATCCTGACTGGCTTCCTATATTGCCTTCATAATCCACTCCGTACCTGTTAAGGTCAGGCATAAGCGTTTTAGTCATATTGAATTTAGAAAAATCTACAGTTCCGCCGATCGTTGTGAGAGGCTGTGTATAATAACTGTATGTAAGTTCACCGTCTCCTGTACCTGTTTCAATTCCCGATTCACCAAGAAGATACAGGTAGATCGGCATAGGTGAAGGGCTTGTCGATATCGTGAATCCTGTATCCAGATCAAAGGAAACATAGTATGACCCGTAATACAGCTGACGATTCTCTATATCATATGTAAACAGCGCATCGTTCGTATATATATAGCGGTCATTAAAACCGTTGTTTGTGAAATTCAGGCCCAAAGCGGGATCAGATATCTGTTTCCATACATATTCGCTGTTTATCGAAATAGTATAGTTGCCTTCTATATCAATGCTGTAATTACCCGCAAAAAATGGGCAGACATCGATGTATGAAAGCAGCAGCAATTCAGAAAAGGTCGCTGCGTAATAATTATCGTCATTAACAGCTGCAATAAGGTATTCGCCTGTTGTTGTAACTCCGTTTTCGGTCTCTGTCTGTGAATATGCGACAAGATCATCCTGCGATTCGACAAGATTTATCGGATAGGATAAAATAGTCTGGCCGTCTTCATCTACATCTATTACATACGACTGGAATACAGGCTGATCAGCGCTTTCGCTTGCCAGCTGATACAGCTGGACTCTGCCCTGATTGCCTGCAGCGGTGATGTAATTTGAAGTCAGCTTAAATTCCAGAGCCACGGGATCAAAATACATGTAGTATATGATCTCCTGACCTGTCGAAATATCAGTGTATCCTAACAGATAGGTGATAACGCCTGATTCATTGAAAGTATAGATCTTCCAAATATACTCAGTTAAATCAGGAAGATTCTGCTCATCTACCTGTTCTATCTGAGGCGTCATATTACTCATGTTGCCATATGCTCCAGTCAGATAATAACTGTCCGTAAAACCTAAGTTCTTGAAGATAAGATCGATTTCGCTTCCTTTGTTATTCCAGACGCCTGCATCAAAGAATGTTATATAGCTGCTGCTGTAGCTGGAGGACAGTTCCATTATATCCGTAACATCCATTGCCTGTGTGTTGTAAATATCCACCATACCCAATGAATAGTACTTGTCGACTATATCATCAGAGTTGCTGTCAACTTCCGCGATGATGACATAGTTGCTCGACTCAAGCAGACTGACAGACTCGTTTAATTTCGCTTTCCCTGAAAGCATGGAGATTGTATCAGTAACATCGTCAAGTTCTGAACTCTTATCGACACGGAATATATATAGCGGGGTAGTGGAAGTATTCGTAGCAGTGAAACTTGCGGTGACATTTGTATACGTATAAACCCAGGTAGAACCGGACAGGGAACTGACATACAGGCCCGCTGTATTCCTTCGCAGGTAATATGTCTGTTCACTGATCACTTTTTTAAAACCTGACGCATCAGCTGTCCAGACCATATCCGCAATTACACTTTCAGGTAAGACAGAGCTTCCAAGATTGTATGCTATCACACCGCTTGATGTATATCTGACCGCATAGTATGTGCCGTCTTTATATATAACGATAATATAATCGCCAGATGTCGGTTTACCGCTTGTGGTCTTGCTTGTAAGAGTATAGCTTCCGTCAAGCTGAAGAGAAGCCTGATACAATATGACATCAGTCACAGTAGAAATGGTCTCTATATTATTAGTCGTTCCCACGGTCAGATACGCTGCTGACAGATTCACGGTAACGACACTGTATAATCTTGAATCAGCCCCGTATTGCCCGGTGTAGCTGTATTCCCACTGTGTGGTCTGCGTGCCGGATAACAGGATCGAATCAGTACTGACTGTCAGATACTGCGTGCCTAACATGAGATAATTACCTAAACTTCCAGCTATTGACGTTATATGATGCTGTGCGGACACGATGCCGCTTTCCCATCCGGTAATCAGGGAAGTACCTAATAGCGTGCGAGTGAGAAGTGACCCGTCCGCACCTATAAGGTAATATGACGAATCATCATATACGACCATTACATATGTGTTCCCTCCGGATATATCAGCAGTTACAGGGAAATAGCTTCCTGTATCATATTCATATAAATAAGCAGTTATACCTGATGAAGCCGATGCATTTAATGCGGTAGTTACATAGGGCGTGTATGTAGTACCTTTTGAATAATAGAAGTAACCTTTTGTGTCAAGATAGAACGTAGTTCCAGCAGAAGAACTCCTGCCGAAAGTGCTGCCATTATACGTAAGATATCTTGAACTGCTTTTTACTGTAATTCCTGTCCCTGATTGAGTTGCAGTTAAAATAGCGGTCGTATTTAATAATGAAGTTGATGTGGTAATGGTCCCATTTGCTTGCACAACTACACTCGCAAGACTAGTATATGAAAAGCTGTTAGTGTTTATCCGCAGAGCCCGGTATGTTGTATTTGTTCTGAAAACCAACACCTTATCGCTTCCGGCAGTTGTTGTGGGTACTAATGTCCCTACTCCACCAGCATATGTATAATCATATAACCCTAATGAATATGTGCCTGTATTCGTGGTTATTCCGATACTGGATGAGGATAAATAATACGGAAAATTATACGTAGAAAATGAGATGGCTCCGGTCGATGTGTTCACTGCCCATGTGCCTGTGGCTGTTGTCGAAGCAGATATAACACCGGATGCGTTAGCGGATATATAGTAACTGCCGTTTTTTAACACCCAGCCTCCTACATTTGCGGTAACAGTCCACAAACACCCTGAGTCAGAAGCGGTACTGCTGCTGTATTCAACTAGAGAAATAGTACCTGTTGTATTCTTGACTGCAGTATAATTCGTGCTTCCTGATCTAGCAAGCAATATGTATGAAGTGCCTGCAACAGGTGTTGTTACAGGATTTCCAGATGTATCACAAAGTATCACAGAATAACCTGATACTGCAAATGAATAACCCACACCCGAACTAACATAACGGTCTACTGATTTAGCTGTATCAGCTATGGTCATTCTTGATGTGTCTCCTGTAAACGTTATACCTCTTGAATTTGCCGCTACCTGGCCGTTAAGCCTGTTATTAATAAATGTCCATAATCCATTCGTATTCGTTATTCTCCAGATCATAGGATCCGAGCTTAATTCCATGCCACCTGTTGATGTATCATAAATGACAGTAAATCCTCCGCCAGTGATATATGAGAATAACTGTAAATACAAAGTGGTGGAAACGGGATCATATGGTGTCGAGTAGAAATCATAATACTGCTGTTTCCAGATATAGTTTAATATTTCATTCCGCTCTGTCTCGGTAAGCTTGTCTTTAATGAATTCAGATACATTTTCAGCAACCAGACCTGAACCCTCATCATTTATGCCAAGAGCTGTATACCCTTCCGCATCACGCCCTAATATTATAAAGTTACCGTCCTTTAAACTGTCATCAGCGGCATCAGTAACCCTGCTCACAACATACGTAGGTTTGAATCTGTATATATTTATATTGGTTGCTGAAGATTTATCCGTCGTAAGGGAAAATGTATCGGATATCACGTTGTATGTGAGATAATAATAATCCATACCGTCAGAATAGATCAGATATTTTGAGATAGCATCATAATACCAGTTCGTAGGCTGAGTGCTTGAGAGTACATCGATACTGTTTATGCTTACTGATGTTCCTGACGCGGTAAGGTAATCCCTTATCGCATTTGTAGAATAATAGTCCTGGTAAAAGTTAAGATTCTTCTCGCTGCTTGTCTGATACCAGTCAGACTCAACAGGAACCATTATAAGTATATCAGTACTGCTTTCTTCGATTATGTTATCGAACTCATCAAGTATATTGCTATTGTTAATAGTAGTTGCCTGGGAGGTAACGTTTGTTCCGGTTAATACCTTATTACCTAAGTTATCAAGCGTTTCGCTTACTGCATAATAACTTGTCGTATTATCCTGGTTCTCCACAACAGCGGTGATCATATAGTGCATATCAGGATCAAGATTATCGCCTACTTCGCTGACTTCGGATATCAGCACATTAATCGTATAGCCTGAAGCCTCATAAAGATATGGCAAGCTATATTCAGAAGGTGCAGGTGAACTTATGCCATCTGTTGTATTAAGAGCAAGAGCGAAGACGCCTGGCGATGGTGTTTTCCAGACATAATATTCATATGGGGATCTTCTTCCCATGACGTAGAAAGAGTTGCCGATATAGTTCCCGCTTCCATCTGTTCGGTACAAAGACCCGGGCGAAAGGGATATCGAAGTTCCTCCGAGCCCGAAACCAGTAGGCGATGCGGAATCAGCATTATTTTCCAGGCTTGCATACGTACTCGTTCTGTCGAGATTTATATTTGACACAGCAACGACTACAAGAGTTCGTGATGAAGGGTTATTAGATGCACCTAAATACATATCGGTTACATCATTTCTAAACTGATAACCTGTTTCATAAGCTGTCGTGCTGTCTATCATCCTTGTATCCAAACGCCATCTGAAATATGAAAGATCGGATGTTGTAGTAAAAATATTATTAACAGAGTCATATGAAGAAGTAGAAGCTAAGTTAAGAGATTCAATGGTTGCCTGATCGACTGTTCCTTCAGATCCTAATACATATGGAGCTGTTGTCTCTATGGTGTTAAGGGGAGCAGTCAGAAAGAAATAATATTTATTTTCGCTTACATAAATTTCATCTATAAAGGTTGAGTCTGTGTAGCTGATGCTTTGCACCGGGACAACATCTGAATACTGATATTCATATGTTACTTTATAAATCCTTATATCATAAAAATATGCAGGATTGTCTGCGTCAGATGTAATAGTAAATGCAGTTCCCGTGTACACGAGGTAATAGATGACGGTACCGTCATATGTGTAATACAGTCTTCCCGAAACGGCATCATACATCCATGACACGGATGTTGCAGACAGAGCTAATACTGCGTCTCCGGATCTTGATAAATATGAAGGGTATTTGGCATTTTGGAAAGATGGAGTGGAGGAAGTCGCATCAACGGTCCATTTATATCCTTCATTAGCGCCGCCATCCAGCAAAGTTGCAAGATCCCCTGAGCTTGCAGTGCCATTTGTAAATGCTGTCACATTCGCCGTGCTCAAAGTGTTTGTCCCGTTCATAGTGACAGCCTGATATACGGTCCCGGTATTTACCGCGATCATGTACTGGCCTTCCTGAACGATCGAACTGTCCGATGTGACCAGTTTTGCACCCTGGTAAGTATTGTAATCCGGTTCGGTATCATCCGGTATCAGTTTATATATATAAATGGTATATGAACCGGCTGCGAGGTTAAAACCTGTGGCACCTGCTAAATATGAGTACGAGAGATATCTGGATATTATCCCTAGAGTTCCTCCCAGTCCGGTATTTTGAGTATATGTCCAGTGATATTGCTGCGAAGACAACGCTAAAGACAGCTCCGAATAACCAAGATAATATGTTGCACTGAGTTTCTCACGAAAAGCGATAGACGCGCCTGATACATACGGAGCATTCCATACATATCTCTTGTAAGCCTGATATTCTGAGATCGTCCAGTTGTCGGGCATTGAAGATAAAGACAGGTCAGAGGAGAAACTCCCATCAACGACGAGTGCTCCGCCAACGCCTTCGGTCGTGCCTGCGCCTATCAGGTAATTGATACCGCCTGATTGTGCGACTATTATATAGTCATCATTCACAGTCAGATCATCAGTGGAATCCACCATTTCCAGATCGAATCCGTTTGATATCTGATATATCTCTATTGCGGTACTGTTTTCTGTTGAAAATGAAAATGCAAGCGTCTGAGGGTTAAAATTCAGATAGTATTTTACGGAAATATATCCTCCGCCGGATTGCTCTGTGATCGTATAAGTAAAGGTATTATTCAGAACGCTGCATCTGAATGCAGCTGCCTGTCCCGAATCTTCAGTCAGTGAAATATCGACAGAAGACGTCGTGTCTACTGAAAGAAATTTCGTTTTGAAACGTGTATTCTGGAAAGTTGGTGTGGAAGTATCCGAATCTGTCTGCCAGATACAGCTTGTGTAAATACCTTCCGTTCCCTCTGCGGCAGTGATATAGTCAGTGACATCCACTTTTTCGGTGTTATCAAAGATATAGTCGATAACTCCGTTCTCCGTAACATCAGCGACAATTTTTAACGCATAATACCTGTATATACCTTCAGTACTGCTATAGACCTTGGCTACAATTATATATTTGCCTTTATCAAGTATACTGCTTGATGCGGTAAGCGGGCTTATGCCTGTATATCTCGTTTCATTTGCTGATGCTCCTGTAGACACGAGGCTGCCGCCGCCTTGCTGCGTTTCGCTGTAACGGTATTCATCAGAACAGTAGAGGACAGACTGGGTCACATTAAAACCGGCTTCATTCAAAAGATACACATTGCCCCGGCCCTGCCAGATGGTGCTGACCGTATCGTTCTCCTGTGAAAGAACAAACCGGAAGATCCCCTGTGAGAAGCTGTTATCATTCACACCGCTCCATATGCCTTGTGAAGCTGCCACGCTTGTAAGAGGATACTCATACACGCCGGCTGTCTGTTCGGCAAGGTCATATATCGAATCAGCGAATAAGCATCCTGTCACCATTCCCATACCGGTCCCTGAAGTAAGAAGCTCCGAAAACAGCACGCCATTTATTATTGCCCTGTCATCAATGTAGCCGACGGTAGTAAATCTTGAATAGGCATTTACGTCAGCTCCGCCTATTTCGATGATGCCTTCACCGGCTATCGTTATATTCTCTGCCATTCCGTCTATATGTCCGGCAAAAAGCCCTATATGGCGTTCATCGGTCTGGTTCACGGTATCGGCAAAATTATGACCGGGTATGCCTGCCAGAATCGCATTCCAGATCGCATCCAGGGCAGCGCGTATCATTCCCGGCAGAGTCTCGGTACAGTCAATAGTGATATTGTACAGGATCACATCACGTATGTATCCACGATTGACGATGACATCCTCATTGACTGTTATATTACCATATTGATCAGTCGTGACTTCATATTCACGTCCTATCGTGCTGAAAAACCCGACATCGAGCTGATCATACGGAGGTTTGACAGTAGCATTCGCAACTATCTGAGGCACAGCAAGCAGAAGGCTGACAGGGACATAGTATGAACCGTCAGTAGTCGTTATACAGTCAGCAGCAAGAGCGGTATATGCAGAGTAATAGAAAGCAGGTACTTTTACATATGCGCCAGCTGATGCGGTACCGGAAGATAATGTGACGGCTGTACCGTTAATGTATACGATGCCTCCGTCAACGGTGATATCTACCAAACCGCCTCCGCTTAAGTATATATATTCCGATTCGCTTACAAGATATGCATACAGCATTCCTGAAAGGTCGTCAACGAAAGGATAATCATTATTTCCCACGGAAGTCTGAACGACACCGGTCATGTCCAATACCTGAGGAGTCTCCTGTTCCGTAAAGTCGAAGGCAAAATAAAACTTATCAACGTTTCCGTACACTTCCTTGGCAGTAAGTAGTTTCCCATCATTATTGAGGACGATAAGGTTATTCATTCTTACTTTTGTGTCCACTATAAAGGGATTTTCAGGCGTTATACCGTAGCCGTTTTCCGTCCCGCGGTAATCATCATCCAGGGCTCCGAAAGCATCCAGCCTTATTACTCCGTCGATCTGTATGAGCGCACTGTATTTTCCGTAATACTCATAATATGCGTATGCGCCGATAGCGACCGTCAGGACCGCCATTATTATGATGAATATAAGAAAACTGCGTTTTTTCTTCATAACAGATACTTCCTTTCGTCCACGATGCAGTAAAGCTTTTTAAAATCCACATATTCCGTCTTATACGGTATGCTTCTGAAATTACATGAAAAAGTATATATATTGCTTGTAGCGATCTGCACGACATTGACCGGTACTTCATTTTCCTCGATAGATTCCCTTATATGTGCCGCATCGCTTTGTATGCGAATGAACAATATCAGCCTGCACTGTGTATTGGTCGATGTTGTATTTGTATACTGTTCAGATCCCAGATCCAGCAAAGAAATGCTCAGCTGGTCTTCATCCATGAAATCCGGAGGTGTCTGCTCAGTTATGACCGGTGCCGGATCCGTATCCGGAAATAAACTGGTGTATGCTGCAGACTGTGCCTGAGTGACCGCAGCAGATGATAACGGATCAAGGTCCGCATCAGCTGCAATGGCATATGCGATATTCGTATAAAGGACCTTAGCGTTAGGACTGAATGTACTGTCTCCGTTGTCATGCATGCCGGATAACAATTCCATACGCAGATCCGCAGAAAGATAACCGTTTAAGAAGTTGCTGTCGGGATAAGTAAGTACAAGTATGTAATAGTTGGTAAAACTTACTGTCGGATAGAAAACTCCTCCCCATTCTACGAATGTCGTAGTGGTCCCGCCATTTGACACGACAGTATCCAAAGCATCATTGAGTCCTGCCTGTATGAACAGACTCTGGCCGCTCTTATATGAATAAAGATCAACACCTATCTCATAATTCACATCGGTATATATAGTGACATTCTGCGTGGTAGGGAAGTAGAACCATGCAACGCTTACGGTGACAAGAAGGGAAACCAGAAGCATTATACTTACCGCGCTCAATAATATGGCAAACCGGCTCCTATTCAGATTCCTCATTGGACCCCTCCCGTATACTGATAGATCGTACAGCCTGCTATAGTCAGCGAACAATCCATTTCTGTGTTCTGATCTGCGCCTGTGTCCATGTACCATATAGGCACGATGACAAGAAGATCGCATATACCGCTTGTTGTTGCAGGATATGACATTCCGTTTGGGATCGTGAATGTGAACTTGGCTGCCAACCCGTCTGTGATCGTATAGATACTGTCAACGCCTGCGTTATACAGGCCATTACTTACATCATAAAAACTGTTGCCTGATACATCATAAGGGTATAATTCATAATAGTAACCTGAACTTTCATCGCCAAGCTTCTCCAGTACTGCGATTATCAGAGTGTCAGCTTCGATCCTGCAATTGCCTGCAAAAGAAATAGCATCAGATCCGCTGCCGATCGCGGAAGCATCCATCCCCATCATTTCCAGCATGTATGTTTGTGATGCCGTTACATCAATATCGGTAACTATAAAGGTATAATACAGCAGATCACCGGGTATGAATCTTTCAGTGAATTCACCATTGATCACTTCAAACTGCAGATCAGCGTCAAACTCGCCGCCATTTTTAAAAGATGCTATATTATTCGCCTCTCCCTGCGTTATTGAGTATATGTGTGCAGCATTGAAATATGAAGTCCTGTCATCTTTGAACCATGCCTTCGATACCATGCTGAACCATAATATGCAGGATGAGACGAGTACAGTCAGTACGACGATCAGCGATATGCTTCTTTTAATAAGCTGTCTAGACATTATTTATCGACCTCATCATTATGCGTTTTCTCTTCACTTTGTTTTTGCAAAGCCATCTGCTCTTTGAAATGTTTTTCCTGGATCAATGAAACCATCCGTATTATCTGTATCATTATGATAATGATCAAAGGTATGATTATAAAGCCGAAAAAGCCTGCCTGGGTTCTCATAACATCCATATAGGCTCCAAGCCCGTAAAACTGGAAACGGCTGACAGCGATGACGCTGTCTTTTGAAACATAGAAAGACCCTTTGCCTTCTGTTCCCGAAACGGTATAGTATTCGTCCTCCACCTTCTCGACTATCCTTGCAGCATACTGCAGACCTTCATTGCTTTTAGTGGTTATGATCGCATGATCACCGATATCCGCCTGCTCAAATTCCAGATCTGACAGTAATGCGCTCCCTTTAAATATCTTTGGAGACAAATACGAGTCGCTTATGCTTACAAGTATATAGTTACCGAACCTCGGACATGCGTAATCCTTATCAAAAGAAAGCATAAGTACTGTAGTTGTTATAGCGGACAGTACAAACAGTATCGCAAAGATCATATATATGATTTTGAATAATTTCTTCTTCATTCCTTATCCTCCCAGCGAAGGATCTACCAGTGAAAACTTTATTCTAAAAGTAAATCCTCCCCCTGCCAAGATCCTTGTGGCAAAACTGTTTTCACCTTCAAACCACATCCTTATTATTATCACCTTTACACTGACATTGCCATCCTGTGCGCAAATAAGATTGAAAGGCAACGCTCCCGCACTGGATACCGTATAATTTCCCATAGGCACGGAAGGATCCGCAGATGCCTTGTTATGGGCATCAAGAGCCGGCAGAGCATTTCCTTCGGTATCTGAAGGAGTAAGAGCATACCTGTATATAACCGTTGTTTCCTGATCCATTTCATCAATGGTCGTTACAGATATCCTTGCGGCTTTATACAGCTGGTTCGAACTGAGACCTTCTATCGATACCTGGCTTATATAACAGTCCAGCGATGCGACATCATCATATACTTCTGTTGTAGTAGCGATGTAAATCATTTTTTCCATAGCGTATGCAGAATTGCCTGTCTCGACTATCGCATATACAGACTGGCTTGCTTCATCCAGGATCGCAGCACCGTCGCTGTCTACTTTTTTTGCATACCAGAAAGTCTTGCCGTCATTTGATGAAGCAGGGCTCAGTATTATGTCCTCATCAAGATCATACATATTTGCAAAACCCAATTCATCCAGATCCGCCATAGGGAAGGTCAGATCCTGTGAAAGCCGTTCGTCTAGAAGGCCTGTAACATAAATATTCAGAGGTACCGACGCAGACAATGTGACGCCGTTTGCATCCGCTGTTTTGTTTTGTGTGAACCATGCATCGGAAAACCACCAGTAGGAAACGACAGCTACAGCAGCAAGGCCTATTACAAGCTGTAAGACCGCTGAAAGTATCTTTTTTTTCAAGATCGTTTCCTCCTTTATAAAAAATTAAGGTAGCCTTTGCACACTTAATTGCAACTGGCTGCCTTTTCCTTTTATGGCCCTATAGTTTTGCGTCATACCCTTTCGGGCATTTTGCCTTTAATATAAGTACATGCTATCATAACAGTTTTTATTTGTAAACAGTATTTTATTATAAAATCATATATTTCAATGAAATATAAGAAATAAGTATGTATATGTATGTACCGGCAGGCACTGGAACGCACAGAAAGTCATGATATAATATTCAGATCCCGATATGATAAGCTCATACAAGGGTGCATATGGATTGGATCACCGGACTGCAAAGAGCTATATATTACATTGAAGATCACATTACTGATGAACTTGACTATGTATCGATCGCGCATATAGCATATTCATCCAGTTTTCATTTTCAACGCGTATTCAGTATCCTTTGCGGCTGTATGTTAGGTGAATATATCCGTAACAGAAGGCTGATGCTTGCAGGCGGAGAGCTTGCTTCATCGGACATCAAAGTGATCGATGTGGCGCCAAAATACGGTTATGAAAGCCCCGAAAGCTTCGGAAGTGTTCACCCGTTTCAACGGTATAAGACCTTCGCAAGCCAGGGTCAGCGGTTGTGATCTGAAAAGCTACTCCCGGCTCTTTGTAAAACTTATTTTAGGATATTAAAGCGGGAATCCTCGGTAATTCAATTGCCGATGTAGTTCACACAGAGGTAATATTATGGATTACAGAATCGAAAAGAAAGATGCTTTCAGGATCATCGCAAAAAAGAGGTTATTTTCATGCGACAGAGAGATAAGCAAAAAAGTGATCCCTGAGTTTTGGCAGAAGGGCCGTAAGGATGGAACGATCCCGGCTTTATGCAAGTACATTAAAAAGGGAAATGTGTTTGGTGATTCGGTCATAGGCGCATGCTTTGAGTGTGATGCAACAGACAGGGACTTCCCGTATACTATCGGAGCGGCATATGACGGAGGCGTTGTAGATAACGGCATGACTGTTCTGGCAGTGCCTGCGCATACATGAGCGATTTTCAAGTGCATAGGCGCGATGCCTAAGGCGTTCCAGGATCTGTGGCACCAGGTATACACTGATTTTTTCCCGGCTAAC
>JBAYNV010000032.1:0-16836 GCA_041678685.1 Clostridia bacterium | reverse complement strand
GCATGGCTATCATGACAAGAGTAGGTGATAAAGTCATTGAAACTCTCGGAGATTCAAACGATTTCGTAAGAGGTCTTCACAGCAAGGCTGAACTTAATGAAGAGAAGAGATATATATGCCATTTCCCTGAAGACAACACTATCTGGTCCGTCAACTCAGGTTACGGCGGTAACGTTCTTCTTGGAAAGAAATGCTTCGCATTAAGGATCGCATCCTTCCAGGGCAAGAACGAACACTGGATGGCAGAACATATGCTTATCCTTGGCGTTGAGTATCCTGATGGAAATATAAAATACCTTGCAGCCGCATTCCCGTCTGCCTGCGGAAAGACAAACCTTGCAATGCTTATTCCTCCTGAGATCTATCAGAAGAGCGGATATAAGGTATGGACAGTAGGCGATGATATCGCATGGATCAGAAAAGGTCCTGACGGAAGACTTTGGGCTATCAATCCTGAGAACGGATTCTTTGGAGTTGCTCCAGGAACAAATCTCAAGTCTAATCCTAATGCACTGCATTCCACAGAAAAGGGAACTATATTTACAAACGTCGTGCAGAACCTTGATAACAATACGGTTTGGTGGGAAAGCCTTGATAAGAATCCTCCAAAGAATGCCCTCAACTGGAAAGGCCAGCCATGGACAGTTGAGTCAGGGGAAAAGGGTGCTCATCCAAACAGCAGATTTACAGCTCCAGCTAAAAACTGCCCATGTATAAGCAAAGAATTCAATTCTACTAACGGTGTTCCTCTTTCAGCGATCATATTCGGTGGCAGAAGAGCAAAGACAGCTCCGCTTGTTTATCAGTCATTTGACTGGACACATGGCGTCTTTGTCGGATCGATCATGGCTTCAGAAACAACAGCTGCAGCAACAGGCGCAGTAGGCGTTGTAAGAAGAGACCCTATGGCAATGCTTCCTTTCTGCGGATACCATATGGGAGATTATTTCCAGCATTGGCTTGATATGGGTAATGAAGTAGGCGATAAGGCACCAAAAATATTCAATGTAAACTGGTTCAGAACAGACGTTGAAGGCAACTTCATCTGGCCGGGATTCGGTGATAACCTTCGCGTTCTTCTTTGGATACTTGACCGCTGCGAAGGCAAAGTCACAGCAGATAAAACTGCTATCGGATATCTGCCTAAAGCAGACGATATCAATATCACAGGTCTGGATATTTCGAAGGACACACTTAAAGGATTGCTTAATGTAGATAAGGAACTCTGGAATATCGATGCACAGAATATCGAAGAGTTTTACAGTAAATTCGGAGACAGGCTTCCGAAGGAGCTTTCCAAGGAACTCGTTGATCTCAAAAAAAGGCTTAAGTAATAAAATAGTACATCTGTTAAAAGAGGACTGCTCCTGCAGTCTTCTTTTTTATAAATTACATTTATTTCCGAATATAATTCTCATATCGAAAAGTTATCCACAGAATTGCTGTGGATAAGTGAAAATCTGTGGATAACGCAAAATTCAAAATAAATATTTATTTTATTTCTTTGATTTTGCTATTGTAAACATACTTTTTCTTTGGTATATTGTATTTCCCTGTTGATAACATGTCACTTATCCACAGGCCACAAAAGATAAAATCCGCATTGCAAATTAACGAAAAGCAGGTTTTATTTTTTATTTTATTAGGGGTAACTAACATATTATGAGCGTACAAGAGATCTGGGATGATGCATTAGTAAATATTGAAAATGTTATGGGTGAGTTAAACTTTAAAACGTGGATCCTGCCATTAAAACCATATATTATCGATGGAGACAACTTTATATTAATAACACAATCAGATTTTTCCAGAAACTATTTAGCGAATTACCGGTTACTGTTAAAGAATGCGATCTCTGATGCCGCAGCAAAGGAATTAAGCCCGTTATTTAAATTAAGTAATGAAATAAAAGATACAAATGACAATGACAGTATGAACATCCCGAGGACAAGCTCGCCGGTATATACTCAGCTTTTGGATAAATACGTCTTCAGTAATTTCATTACCGGTTCAAGCAACCAGTTTGCAAGAGCGGCAGCTGAAGCCGTTGTCGATAATCCGGGCAATGCCTATAATCCATTATTTTTATACGGTGAAAGCGGAATAGGGAAAACCCACCTGATGCATGCGATAGGCAATGCGATAGTTGACCAGTATCCTGAAAAGAAAGTTTTATACGTACAAAGCGAAACTTTCACAAATGAGATGATAAATGCCATAAAAACAGCAAAAAGCAGGGAATTCAGGGATAAATACAGAAACCTGGATGTATTGCTTATTGACGATATACAGTTTATTACAGGTAAAGAGGGAACACAGGAGGAATTTTTCTATACTTTCGAAAAACTATATTCCGCAAATAAACAGATCGTTATAACCTCAGATGTTCCTCCGGATAAAATGAGCAGACTTGAAGAAAGGCTCAAGACACGTTTTCAGCAGGGTCTGATGGCAGACATGCAGACTCCCGATTATGAAACAAGAGTAGCGATACTTGAACAGAATTCATTGAAGTCGGAATATAACATTGAAAAAGAAGTAATAGAATTTATTGCCAAGAATATATCATCTAACGTAAGAAATCTTCAGGGTGCTTTAAACAGAACTGTTGCTCACGCAAGAGTATTCGGTCAGGAAATAACGATCGATCTGGCAAAAAAAGCTTTAAAAGATATGATAGATGAAAACGGCAGCAATGATGTAACTATACCAAGTATCATCGAGGCCGTCTCGAAATATTATAAGATCTCAACGAAAGATATCATTTCTCCGACAAGAAAAAGCAACATAGCGTTCCCAAGGCAGATAGCAATGTATATCTGCAGGATAAAAACCTCCAATTCATTACCTACGATAGGTAAATATTTTGCTGACAGAGATCATACGACTGTAATGTATGCTTGTGAAAAAGTCGCAGAAAGAATAAAATCTGATAAGGAAGTAGAAAACGACATTAATGAGCTTCTTAAAAAGCTGACTTATTAACAGGTTTCTGTGGATTTGTTAATAACTTTTTGTGGATTACCGGGTAAAAAGATGAAAATTTATAAAACTTTATTTTATACACAAAAGTTATCAACAGGATATATGCCCATAAATAAGGCATAAATACATCCTTTTAATGAAATACACAGGCCATACTACTACTGCTGTATATTAATTAATAAAGAAAAAGAGGTTAAAGAAGATGAATTTTACATGTACAAGAAAAAAACTGCAGGATGCAGTAAACAGTGTATCAAAAGCCATTTCGCTGAATCCTATAATGCCTGTATTAAGTAATATATTTATCAGGGTAAAAGACAATCAGATAGTATTAAGAGGTTACGATCTGGAAATAGGTATAGAACATGCAGAAGATGCTGATGTAAAAGAAGAAGGAGAGATCCTTGTCAATTCAAAACTGTTCTGTGACATTATAAGAAATCTGAGCGAAGAAGAAGCGGAAATTTTTACTGAAAATAATAATCTTGTAATCAAATCAGGAAATGCAGTATTTAATATCAGATGGATAGAAACAAATGCTTTCCCAAAATTACCGGAAATAGAAAAAGAGAACAAAATAAGTATAAAAGCTGAATTTTTAAAGAATATGATCAAAAATACAATATTTTCTGTAAGCACAAGCGAGCAGAGAGCTATCTTGACAGGTTCTTTATTTGAAAGCAGCGAAAATTGTTTTCAGATGATTACATTAGACAGCTTCAGAATGAGCATAAGGAAAGAATATGTTTTAGGGAATAAAGATATTTTTAAATTCGTGATACCGGGTAAAACATTGAATGAGCTTATGAAGCTTATGTCAGATAATGAAGCAGAGATCAAAATTTACTATGAAAGCACGCAGGTACTGTTTGAATTCGGA
Organism: Clostridia bacterium; assembly: GCA_041678685.1. Lineage (GTDB taxonomy): Bacteria > Bacillota > Clostridia > DUPQ01 > DUPQ01 > DUPQ01. Next base: position 12,971 of record JBAYNV010000032.1, on the reverse strand, counting down.
AACTGCAGATTTATATCGAAATTACTGCAGGGTGAATTTTTCAACTATAAGACAATAATACCAAAGGACTTCGTAACAAAAATAGAAGTCAATGTTAATGAATTCAGAGAGATAATAGAAAGAAACATGCTTGTGTCTGATGATGGCAGAAAAGCGCCTCTTATAATAAGCATTGAAGAAAATCTTTTAACTGCGAACACATATGGAGAAGCAGGAAATGTGACTGAAACACAGTATGTAAAAAAAGAAGGCAGAGACATAAAGATAGGATTTAATGCAAAATATCTGCTGGATGCTATAAAAGCTATAGAAGAGGAAAAAGTCCGGATCTCATTTATGGGAGAAACGAATGCCTGTGTTATAACACCGCTGAATACTGATGAATTCCTGTATCTCATATTACCTGTAAGGATAGCTGCTGAAAGATAATATGTATATTGAGAAGATAGTTCTTAAAAACTTCAGAAACTATGCTTATCAGGAAATTTTTCCAAAAAAGGGAATCAATGTAATTTACGGCAAAAACGCACAGGGTAAAACAAATATACTTGAGTCTGTATATTTATGTTCAACGGCAAGATCCCACAGAACAAACAAAGATGTGGATCTTATGAAGCATGAAGAAAACGGTTATTCAGTAAAAATAAAGGGTAAGAGAGACGAAGAACCCTTTTCAATAGATTTCAACTGTACGAAATTCACATCGAAGACCAATAAGAGAATAATAAAAGTAAACGATATGCAGATAGGAAAAACAGGCCAGCTTATGGGTGTTCTTAACTGTGTCATGTTTTCACCTGAAGATCTGACAATGATCAAAGAAGGGGCAAGTGAAAGAAGAAGGTTCCTGGATATCCTTATAAGCCAGATCAACCCTTCATATTTTTATGCCTTACAGGAATATATAAAAATAATAAAACAGAAAAATGCTTTATTGAAAAACATATACGAGGGCAGAAAACACAATGAGCTGCTTGAAGTTTTTAATATTAAAGAAGCAAAAACAGGATACAGGATAATTAAGGAAAGAATGAATTTTATTAATGCACTAAATAAAAGAACGGTTATACACCACGATGAGATCAGTCAGGGCAAAGAAAATATGCTCATAAGATATGCTGCTGATGTCGGGACCGGAATAGAAAACGAAAATGATTATTTAAAAGAGCTGGAAAAGATAACGGATAAAGAAATAAGAAACCAGACATCTTTGATAGGTCCGCACAGAGATGATATAGATATTCTGATCAATAATAAAAGCGTAAGGGAATATGGATCACAGGGTCAGCAGAGAACAGCGATCCTTTCTTTAAAATTTTCAGAAATAGATATTATTAAGGATAAAACGGGAAAAACACCGGTATTGCTTCTTGATGATGCTCTCAGCGAACTTGATCTATTAAGAAAAAAAGCATTATTGGACAAGATCAGCACGAAGCAGACATTCATCACATGTACCGAAAAGCGTAAATATATGACACCGAATCTGAATATCAGTTTTTTCAATGTAAGCAGCGGAACGGTAAGAACCGTATAGAAATGAAAGCTTAAAAATGATATAATATAGGGAAGTGTTAAGAAAGGGATTTTATGTATTTACACATAGGAGAAGATATCGTTGTTAACGGAAAAGATATTATCGGAGTATTTGACTTTGAAACTGCTACGTTGTCTAAAAATACACAGAATTACCTGAAGGATAAGGAAAAAAAGGGCAAAACAGTTACAATAGGCAAAGAAATGCCTAAAGCATTTATTGTTGTTGAGGGCAAAAAGGAAATACACTCAAAAGTCTATCTCACACTTGTTTCTTCTTTAACACTTAAAAGAAGAGCTGAAAACTATAAATTGATGGAGTTGTAATGTAAATGGATAACAAGACAAGAAAAGATAATATAAGTGCAAGCGGTTATGATGATTCACAGATCCAGGTCCTTGAAGGACTTGAAGCGGTAAGAAAAAGACCAGGAATGTATATAGGTACTACATCTATAAAAGGGTTGCATCATTTGGTATACGAAATTGTTGATAACAGTATAGATGAAGCCCTTGCGGGAAGATGCGACAGAATTGAAATATATATAGATAAAGGCAATGTCGTTACTGTAATAGATAATGGCGGCGGTATTCCTGTAGGCATAAACCAGAAAACAGGCAAATCTACGGTAGAAGTCGTTCATACTATTCTGCATGCCGGCGGAAAATTCGATTCGAAAGCCTACAGTATTTCAGGAGGCCTTCATGGAGTCGGAGCATCGGTCGTGAATGCATTGAGCGAGTATCTCGAAGTGGAAGTAAAAAGAGACGGGCACATCTACAGACAGAGATATGAAAGAGGAAAAACAATGACTCCTCTTGAAATTATTGGGGATTCTACGGAAACAGGAACAAAAACAACGTTTTTGCCTGATTCACAGATATTTGAAACCGTAGATTTTGACTATGACAGCCTTCTGTCCAGATATAGGGAAATGGCTTTTCTTAATAAAGGCGTTTTAATAAAGCTTGTTGACAGAAGAGGCGACGAGGAAATAAGCAATGATCTGTGTTATGAAGGAGGAATAGTATCTTTTGTAAGATATCTGGACGCCAATAAACAGAGATTACATAAAGATACTATATATATCGAAGAGAAAAAGGAAGAATGTATAGTGGAAATAGCCATGCAATATAACGATGGCTACAGTGAAACACTATTTTCTTACGCTAATAATATATCTACTATAGAAGGCGGCATGCATGTAACAGGATTCAGATCAGCTCTTACTAAGGTAATAAACGATTATGCAAGAAAAATAGGAGCTTTAAAAGATGCAAATAAGAATCTTACAGGAGATGATGTAAGAGAAGGTCTTACAGTAGTTATATCTGTAAAATTACATGATCCGCAATTTGAAGGGCAGACAAAAGCAAAACTGGGGAACAGCTACATAAGAACGATAACCGAACAGACTGTGAACGAGGATCTTGCAGCATATTTCGAGGAGCATCCGCAGGACGGGAAGATAATTGTTGATAAATGCCTGCTTGCATCACGCGCAAGAGAGGCCGCAAGAGGAGCAAGAGACCTTGCCAGAAGAAAAACAGCACTTGAAGGCAATGCTTTACCAGGAAAACTTGCGGATTGTTCAGATACGGATCCAAAAAAATGTGAAATATTCATAGTTGAGGGAGACAGCGCAGGCGGCAGTGCTAAACAGGGAAGAGAAAGAAAGTTTCAGGCAATACTGCCTTTATGGGGTAAAATGCTGAACGTGGAAAAAGCACGTATAGATAAAATATATAACAATGAAAAGCTTCATCCTCTGATCACAGCATTAGGAACCGGTATAGGAGAGGATTTCAACATTGAAAAGCTCAGATATCATAAAGTAATAATAATGGCAGATGCTGACGTAGACGGAGCCCATATAGGAATGCTTCTGACCACTTTCTTCTACAGATATATGAAGCAATTGATCGAGAACGGCAATATTTATATAGCACAGCCTCCTTTGTATAAGATAACAAAAGGAAAAGATTATGTTTATGCATTCAATGATGCAGAATTGGAAAAAGCTTATGTTGAAAGAGGCTGGGACAAGAAAGACTGCACTTTACAAAGATATAAAGGACTTGGAGAGATGAGTTCTACTCAGTTATGGGAAACCACGATGGATCCCACTACAAGAACTATCATACAGCTCAAACTTGATGATCCGTTATTAGCGGATATGGCAATTTCAGATCTTATGGGGGATGATGTAAAACCAAGAAAAGAATATATAGAGAAGCATGCTAAGGATGTACAAATGAGCCGGCTGGATATATAATGTTTCACGTGAAACATTAAGCGAGGAACTAATGGGAAAAATATTAGCTGTTGCAAATCAAAAGGGCGGTGTCGGAAAAACAACAACATCTATTAACCTAAGCGCGAGTCTTGCATTTTTAGGAAAAAAAACTCTGCTGATCGATAATGATCCTCAGGGAAATGCAACAAGCGGATTGGGAGTGGACAAGTGGACTGTTGATAAGTCCATATATGATGCCCTTATAAACGATGTAGACATAAAAGAAGCAATAACCGGTACAATGCTTGATAAACTGTTCCTTTGTCCTTCAAATATACAGCTTGCCGGAGCAGAAATAGAATTAGTAAGCCAGATGATGAGGGAAAACCGTTTAAGGAATGCTATCGAAAGTATAAGAAATGATTACGACTATATAATAATAGACTGCCCGCCATCTTTAGGGTTACTGACTTTAAATTCATTAGTAGCAGCTGATACGATACTTGTGCCTATCCAATGCGAATACTATGCTTTGGAAGGTTTGAAACAGTTGATGAAAACAGTTACTCTTGTACAAAAGCATCTTAATCCGAACTTAAGGGTCGAAGGGGTAGTCATGACGATGTATGACTCGAGGACAAATCTTTCATTCCAGGTAGTGGAAAGCGTGAGAGAACATTTTTCTGACAGAGTGTACAGGACGATCATACCAAGAAATGTTCGTTTGAGCGAAGCGCCAAGCCATGGATTACCCATAATACTGTATGATAAGGAATCGAAAGGCGCTATCAGTTATATGGAACTTGCTGAAGAAGTAATACATTGTGGAGGAAAAAATGACTAAATACGGTTTGGGAAAGGGTTTGGGTGCATTACTTGATATTTCAGAAGACGAAGGCAAACAGGGCTTTTTTGAAATGGATATCGACAAGATCGAGAGAGATATAAAGCAGCCAAGAAAAACTTTTTCTAAGGAAGAACTTGATGAACTTACCGAATCGATCAGGGAAAAGGGTATAATCACACCGATACTGGTCAGAAAGACAAACGATACTTACACTATAGTTGCAGGAGAAAGAAGATTCAGAGCAGCTAAGCAGGCGCATCTTAAGACTGTCCCTGTTATCGTAAAAGAATTCACCGACAAGGAAGTACTTGAGATATCATTGATAGAAAACATACAAAGAGAAGATCTGAATCCTGTCGAGCAGGCAGAAGCATATAAGAGGTTAAGCGATGAATTCGGCGCAACTCAGGAAGCAATTGCAAAAAGTATAGGAAAAAGCCGCCCTGTAGTGACCAATAAAATGAGACTGCTCACATTAAGCGAGAAAATTCAGGACTATTTAAGAAAAGAACAGCTGACCGAAGGTCATGCGAGGATCTTGCTTTCTATTGACGAGAACAAGAGAGACGAATTGGCAGCAACAGTTGCAGAGAAGCAACTTAGCATACGAGAACTTGAAGCATTGATAAAAAAAGCCGGAAAACCAGATAAATGTAAAAAAGAAATAGAGAACGAGGCAGAATTCACAAGAGTAGAAAACAAAATTGAAAAAAAACTTGCTACAAAGGTTAATATAACCAGGAGTTTTAAGAAAGGAAAGATCACAATAGAATATTATTCACTGGAAGGATTGAACAGGATCATCGATATTCTTTGTAAATAATGTTTCACGTGAAACATAGGAGAAAATGGATTATTTAATTTACGCGCTAATCAGCTTAGCAACATCTATCATCGTATATATAGTAATGAAATTTGTTATCTTTAGTAACCGAAAGAAAATAAAGGAACTAAAGAAAGAAATATCAATAGACGATGTCAAGACATACGAGGACGTTATTGGGATTTTAAATAAATTACTTAAAAAAGTAAATGAAAATGACAGGAGCATCATTAAACTTGATGATATCTGCAGAAAAATAGACAGCAAGTATTCTTTCAGCTATAAAAACACCGGTCTTGTAAGATACAAATATTCTGATGATGCCGGCGGAAATCTCAGTTTTTCATTAGCTCTTATGGATGATCATAAAAACGGTATTGTACTGACGGAGATTTCCCTGATAGACAGTAATTCTTTATATGTAAGGCATATAACAAATGGCGTATCTGATATATTACTGATGGACGAGGAAACTGAAGCAATAAAACAGGCAACAGAAAAATCGGAAAAATAGTAAATTACATAATATGCCAAATCAAAAAACGCTCTTGACACGGTCACTCAACTTTGGTATATTCATTAAGCGCGTTAAAACGCAATGTACTTTTAAATAGCGTATTATGGAGAGATGGTCGAGTTGGTTTAAGGCACCGGTCTTGAAAACCGGCGTAGGGGTGACCCTACCTAGGGTTCGAATCCCTATCTCTCCGCCAATAGTGGAGAAGTACCCAAGTAGGCTGAAGGGGGCGGTTTGCTAAATCGTTAGTAGGGGAAACTCTAGCAAGGGTTCGAATCCCTTCTTCTCCGCCAAAAGAATCCATGTGACAAGATCCAAACCGTCACATGGATTTTTGATTTGTATATGGTAAGAATTGTGATATGATTCAATAAAATATTGATACATCCTGAAAAGGAGAATACTTTGAAAATCTGTATTTACGGTGCGGGTGTCATTGGAAGTATATTTGCAGGGCGGCTTGCCTTGAATGGAAATGATGTGACGGTTATGGCTCGAGGCAAAAGATATAATGAGCTAAAAAGCGATGGAATCATTCTTGTTAATCCCAATACGCAAAAAACTGAACAGGTTTCTGTTGATGTCATCAATTCACTGCCTGCAGACAGTCAATATGATTATATAATTGTTGCAATGCAAAGAACGCAGGTAAATGCGGTGCTTCCGATGTTAGCACAAAATTGTTCAAAAAACATTGTGTTTGTAGTGAATACGGCAAGCGGGTACGATGAATGGATAACCGCTGTTGGAAAAGAGCGACTTATGCTTGGCTTTCCGTCTGCCGGAGGGGAACTGAAACTCGGGAAAGTGTATAATTTCGTCGGAAAAGGTATTCAAAGAGCCTTTCAAACGACAACCTTCGGCGAATACAACGGAAAAAAGAGTCAGCGTGTTGAAACCTTAATCAATCTCTTTAATAAAGCAAAAATCCCGTCTGTGTTTTGCCGCGACATGGATGCATGGCAAAAAACACATGTTACTCTGGTAACAAACATAGCCAATGCATTATATGGGGTTAATTGTGATAACTTCAGCCTGGGTCATTCATATCATCGCATAAAACAAATGGTTAATGGAATTCAGGAAGGCAGACAGGTTCTTAGGAAAATCGGTGTGAAACCTACTCCTGCAAAACTATTTTGGTTAGATTTGCCAGCATCCGTATTAGCTGTTTTTTTCGCGATCTTCATGAGAACATCACTCGCTGAAACAACAATGGCTAAACATTGTATTGCGGCAAAACCTGAGATGGTCTTTTTGCAGCATGAATTTGATGACCTCATTTTGCAGAGCGGCATGAACACACCCATAATAGATTCATTGAAACGCAATTTATGAAATAAAACACAAGCATTAGTTTTCTCATTCTATTAAGTCAAATAACTAACAAAAATATGTGCTTTCTTGCTTGAATACTTCGGTAAAGGATGCAGCTGTTCATTCTACTTGTAATAACATCAGGGACTGTGTAAAATACAAATAGCTATACTGAGGAGAATTGATCATGCTGACAAAGATCTTGCTGACAACCGACTCGACCACAGACATCTCACTTATCATAGATATGTTAAGTGAATATAGCGTTATAACTACATTCGACAGACCAGAAACTATACGTCAGATAGAGGCGAATGCTGATATTGACCTGATCATCTTTACTTTGGACATTTTCAAAACGGACAGCTATCAGCTCCTTGATATGATTTGCAGGAAAAAGCGCGAAAACACCCGCATTATAGTTCTTTCATATTCAAATACTGCAGAAGATGAAATCAAATGCCTTGACCTCGGCGTGCATGACTACATAAGAGCACCGATTCAAATGCAGGTCCTGAAAACCAGGGTCAAAAATCAACTGGAAATATTCCAAAAGCAGGAACTGTCAGAGCATAAGATAAAAAACGCGGAATTAAAGCTTGACGAAATTTTTAAGCAGGCGCCTATTGGTATATCGATTTCTTACAACAGTGAGCCTAATAGAGATTTCACAAAAAACTTTATAGAAGTCAATGCAAGATTTGAGCAGATCTGCGGAAGAACAAAAAACGAGCTGTCATCTGTCGGATGGGCCAGTATTACACATCCTGATGATTTAGATGAAGACTTGAGATTGTTTAAAAAGCTGCAATCAGGGGAAATAAACAGCTATTCGATGGACAAAAGGTTTATAAAGCCTGACGGATCCATTGTGTGGGTACATATGATCGTGGCAACGCTTCATATAAAAAATGAAAACAGATACAATCATATCTGTCTCGTTCAGGAAATTACACAGCGAAAAGCGCTGGAATTAGCGCTGGAAGAAAAAACGAGGCGTCTAAATATCTTCATGGATTCAAGTCAGGATCTGATCTACCTGAAAGATGACAAGTTCCGACATATCATAGCAAATCAAAAGCTCGCTGATTTTTTTGGGATGGATGTGGATCAGCTCATTGGGAAAACAGACTATGATGTAATGGACATTGAATATGCCGATAATTGCCGCAAAACGGACGAAGAAGCCATTATTAACACGAAAGCATCTCCCTCTATTGAAAGAGTAGGCGGTAAAGTATTCGAAACCCGCAAATTCCCTGTTCCAGTCAGCGAAGGTAAAATGGGCGTAGGCGCATATATAAGGGATATTACAAATGAGTACAATCAGAAGGAAATAGTCGACAAGATTTCTGAAACAAACAGAATCATAATGCAGTGCATGCTGAAATCATTTACAGATATTCAGGAGCAGCTTGATTATGCTCTTCATGAAGCTCTCAAATTAACAGGAAGTCAGTATGGGTATATATATTTTTATAATGAAGACACTAAGGAATTTACGTTAAATTCCTGGACAAACGGTGTCATGGCTGATTGCTCGATCATGGAAAAACAAACAAAATACCACCTAGTTAAGACAGGTTTATGGGGAGAGGTGGTACGTCAGAGAAAGCCTATCATTGTTAATGACTTCGATGCGCCAGACCCATATAAAAAAGGTTATCCTGAAGGTCATGTCAATATCCAGCGGTTTATGTCAATACCGATATTTGAAAACGAAAAAATCGTTGCCGTGATAGGGTTTGCAAACAAAAAGTCCGACTATTCTGATAATGATATTCAAGCAATGACAGTTCTTATGAGTGGAGTCTGGATCACTACCAAGAAAAAAGAAAAGGAGAAAGAAACAGAAATATTGCTGGCACGAACACAGGCAATGGTCAATGACCATGAAGCAGTTATGCTTCTTGTTGAACCTTTCTCCGGCAGAATAATTGAAGCAAACAGCGCAGCCATAAGCTTTTATGGCTATTCGAAGGAAGAATTGCTTAACATGGCAATACAGGATATAAACATGCTGAGCAAGGATGAGGTCAGGGAATTGCGACTTAAAGCTCTGAACAAACAGCAGAAGTATTTAACATTTCCAAGCCGCTTGAAAAACGGAGAAATAAGAATGGTAGATGTCTATAGCAGCCCTATAGAATACTGTGGCAACAAAGTTATGTTTTCTATTGTTTTTGATGTAACAAAAAGAGAAGAAGTCACAAAACTTAATGAATATATGGCATATCATGATTATCTTACCGGATTGTATAACAGAAGATATTTCGAAGAGGAGTTTAGTAAGCTACATAATGGAGATGCTGATGAATATCCAATTGTAATATTGATGGGTGATGTGAATGGGTTAAAAATATTCAATGATGCATTTGGTCATTTGGAAGGAGACAGGGCGCTAATAGATATTGCTGACAGTATAAAAGAATGTATCAGCAGTGACAGCATCTTGGCACGTATTGGAGGAGATGAATTTGCAGTGATCGTTTCAAAAACAAATGAAGAGGAAATTAAAAAATATATAGATCGCTTAGAACAAGAAGTAAATTATAGAGATGAAAACAAAGGGAAAAACTCTTTAACGATATCTTTTGGTTATGGCATTCAAAGGAAAAAAGAAGACGCACTTGATGACTTAACGAAAGAAGCAGAAGCATTCATGTACAACAGGAAATATTATAACAGCAAGAGCACCAGGAGTAATGTTGTTAATGTAATTATGGAAACATTATTTGTAAAAAGCGAGCGAGAGAAAGAGCATTCGCAACGCGTTGGTTTGATATGTGAAGCCATCGCAACAAAAATGCAATTGGACAAGCAGGAAATCAAAAGAATGCAAGTGACGGGACTACTTCATGATATTGGTAAAATAGGAGTCGATGAAAGCATATTGAACAAAATAGGCAAGCTGGATAAAAACGAGTGGGAAGCAATGAAATTACATTCAGTCAAAGGAGCCAGAATTTTGGAAAACACAATAGAGTTTAAAGATATTGCAGAAAATGTACTGTCACATCACGAGCATTATGATGGTAGCGGATATCCAAAAGGATTAAAAGGGAAAGAAATCCCGGTGATGGCAAGAATCATTGCTATTGCTGATGCCTATGATGCCATGACTAACGATCGGACTTACAGAAACAAAATGAGCTATGAAGAAGCTATAATTGAATTGAAACAATACTCCGGAATTCAATTCGATCCAGAAATTGTATCATTGTTCATAAGCGAAGTTATTCCTGATATTGTGTCTTCTTTAAGGAGTGCGGGAGATAAATTCCCTTTTATAAATCTGAAAAGGTAAAGCAGGTTTGAGAGTTAAGACGGAAAATATGAACAGATCATCTGATATGCTTCAAAATGCGCCGCTTCAAATGGATCGACAGTATTAGAACAACCAGTGACAGAATCTGCATATTCCAACACTTCCGGAAATTTATCCCAAATTAAAATAGCATCCATTGACCAATTACTGCAAAGAACCGCTTACACTTTCGTATATGGTTCTTTTCTTTAACACAGGAATGACTTTATTGCTCTAAAGCCTGAGCGATAGTATAATGAAAAATAGTAAATCAAACTGTGAAGCGGGTGGCTATATTGAGCTTTAATTCTTGGCAGTATTTAATATTTCTGGTCGTTACCATTGTTTTATACTATCTTTTCAGGCAGAAATACCGAAATTACATATTGCTCGTGGCAAGTTATTTCTTCTATATGTGCGCTGTTCCCAAATATGCTCTTCTTTTACTGTTTTCCACGATAATAAGCTATATATTTGCACGTATCTTAGAGAAGGAACCTGGCGATAAAAGAAAAGCATGGCTGGTAATAGGGTTGATATTATGTATGATGCCTTTATTCTTTCTTAAGTATTTCGATTTTTTTGGCGAATGTATATCATCGATTCTGGTGCCTCTCGGTTTTTCTGTATTACCCAGACTGGATATACTGCTGCCAATAGGGATATCATTTTACACTTTTACCGTTACCGGATACCTTATCGATGTTTATAGAAAAAAATCAGCTGCTGAACATGATTTCATCTGTTATTCCCTGTTTGTTTCATTCTTCCCAAGTCTTCTTTCCGGACCTATAGAACGTTTCGATAATATGATGCCTCAGCTTAAAACAAAACATACATTTACATCTGATAATATAAAAACAGGCATCTTAAGGTTTTTATGGGGATTATTCAAAAAAATGGTAATTGCTGATCAACTTGCGATCATTGTCAATGCGGTGTATGGATCACCTCTGGAATATTCCGGATTGCAGACTGTACTTGCAGTATGCGCATTTTCCATACAGATATATTGTGATTTTTCAGCATACTCAGATATGGCAATAGGTTCTGCAAGCATGCTGGGTTTCACTCTTACTGAAAATTTCGACGCCCCTTACCTTACGACATCAGTAAAAGGCTTCTGGAGGAGATGGCATATCTCACTGACCTCATGGTTCAGGGATTATCTATACTTCCCACTTGGCGGGAGCCGTTGTTCGAAAGTAAGATCCATGTTCAATGTCCTGATAGTATTTCTGGTAAGCGGATTGTGGCACGGAGCAGGTGTTACTTTCGTAATATGGGGTCTTTTGAATGGGATCTATCAAATCGCAGGGGATATCCTTGCTCCGGTAAGAAAATCCATACGGTCATTTATGCACATATCAGATAAAAACATAGTGTTAAAAGCATTTCAATATGTATTTACGTTTATACTGATCACGGTATCGTGGATATTCTTCCGTGCAGAATCGGTAGATAAAGCTTATATGGTGATAAGGCAGATATTCACCGGAAGTGAAGCTATTTCACTGGCAGGTATAGGATTGTCACTGGCAGAGCTCATAGAAGTATGCATATTTATAGCCATTCTCGGTGTTATAGACGCATTATCAAAAAAATACCAGCTTGAAAAGAAAGTAAATGATACGGTATGGCTTCGCTATGCGGTATATCTGATCTTAATAATGATCATATTGATTTTCGGTGCATACGGTCCCGGATATGATCCGCAGGACTTCGTATATTTCAAGTTCTGATCTTAATATCAGATAGCGATGTTATAAACAAATCATAAGTTATATTCACCTAACATTGTGCATTATACAGTCGTTTCTCCGTCTGTTAAAGGGAAAAGTGTTATTTTCATTATTTTTCAGGATCTGCAAAAAATAACTTGTGGTTACAGGTTTTCAATAACGCAACATGTTGTGGTCGGTTATTTCTGTATTTTATGTAAATATAAATAACTTGACATTATATCGGGTAAATAGATATAATCTAATGCGCTATGCATGTTCAGGCATGTAGGCAATAAGATTTAAAAATTTATTTTATATACAGGAGAAAAACATGAAAAGAACATATCAGCCAAAAACAAAACAGAGAGCAATGGAGCACGGATTCAGAGCAAGAATGAGCACACCGGGCGGAAGAAAAGTTATTAAAGCAAGAAGAGCAAGAGGAAGAAAAGTATTGTCTGCATAATTATTGCTTTATTATGTTTTGCATGAAAGGATAATTATGGAAACGCTGAAAAAGAACTACGAGTTCTCTCGGGTATACAGAAAAGGAAGATACGTCAGCGGTCAATATTTAGCCATCAACATATTGGAGAACATATATAAGCATAACAGGATAGGAATATCGGTAAGTAAAAAGGCATATAAAAGCAGCGTCAAAAG